>JAAZCO010000266.1 GCA_012513235.1 Gammaproteobacteria bacterium | reverse complement strand
AGGTATTAGCGTTTAATATGTGAAATCTTAGTGCCTTCAATACTCACACCGGCCATCAAGCCTTGCTGGCTAAAAATAAATGCATATGCATCATTTTTCAGTGATGAGGTTGAGATGTTTTTGGCAACACCTGCGTCAACCACCGCAATAGTTGGACCAACACCCAGCTCTAAGCCTTTGGTTTTTTCGATATATTTAACTGCATCATCGGTCATTAAAAATACAGCATAGCCGTAGGTTTGTGCGCCGATCTGTAAGCCCCATGAGCCAGATACCGAGTTATAGTAATCGGTGACTTGTGAGCCTTTTAACAGTACCCCTTCACCGTAGCTACCACCAAATACCAATCCGGCTTTGACAATATTAGGGAAAACCAGAATACCTTTAGCATTTTTGGCTAGGGTGTGAGCCACCGGCTCGGTTTTATAGAGTGTTTGCAATGCTTGTCGAGAGTCTCGATCTAAGTCCTCAGCGGTGGCTGCATTAGCCATATTTAAGGTTGCCATTGATGCTGTTGCCACGAGCACAGCGCAGAATGTTAGAAATGTACTTCTTAACTTATTCATTTTATTATCCTTTTTTGCTGAACGTTCAAGCCTGAACTGATTACCTTAGAGTAAAGAGCATGGCTCTCAAGTCATTGGACAGTATTCTGTGCAGTAGTTGCATAATCTATTTTTTTATAAAGTTATTGTGATCAATTTGATCGATAACTTTACGCAAAGTCGTAGTGGTTTTGCGGCGTCATAATACGAGGTGTGGGTGAAAGCATTATTACAACGAGTGAGTCAGGCCAGTGTCAGCATAGCAGGCGCGCAAGTAGCACAGATTGCCGGTGGTTTATTGGTTTTAGTAGCGGTTGAACCGGATGATACCCAGCAAAGTGCGGAGAAAATGTTGCATAAGCTGCTCAATTATCGAGTGTTTGCCGATGAGCAAGGGCGTATGAATACATCGCTGACAGATACGCAAGGCGGTTTGTTATTGGTGTCGCAGTTTACTCTAGCGGCCGATACTCGCAGTGGTTTACGCCCTGGGTTTTCTACGGCGGCTGCGCCTGAAAAGGCTGAGGCGTTATTTAAACAGTTAGTCAGTTTAGCCCAGCAACGTCATCCGGATGTGCAGACCGGGCACTTTGGTGCAGATATGCAAGTGCAGTTGATTAATGATGGGCCGGTGACTTTTATGCTGGAGGTCTAGCTCAGTTTAAGCCTGTCATCAGCGCTATATAGGCTGATGACAGTTGTTGCACAGTATTGTCATCACTGTTGAGTGTGAATTCAAAGTGTTATTTACGCGGCTTTAATAGGCGCAAGCTATTAAGAATCACTAATAAGCTGGCGCCTAAATCAGCAAATACCGCCATCCACATCGTGGCTTGGCCGCTGATGGCCAGCACTAAGAACACCAGTTTAATTGCAATCGCAAAGCCAATATTCTGCTGAAGAATAGTAGAGGTGCGCTGCGACAGGCGAATAAACTGCGGGATTTTACGTAAATCAGCATCCATCAGTGCAATATTGGCCGCTTCCACCGCACTATCAGAGCCGGCTGCGGCCATGGCGAAACTGATATTGGCTTGGGCAAGGGCTGGCGCATCATTGATCCCATCGCCCACCATACCGACGACGTGCTGCGCAGTGTTTTGCAGTTGTTGCACAGTGGCTCGTTTATCTTCGGGCAGCATTTCACCTGTCGCTTGCTGAATACCAACCTGTTGCGCAATAGCAGTCGCCGTAGGGTGGTTATCGCCGCTGAGCATTAAAGTCTGGATGCCTAATGCATGCAGTTGTGCGACTGCTTCCTGTGCTTGCTCGCGTACAGTATCGGCCACGGCAAAGCAGGCGAGTACTTGTTGATCTGTTGCCAGTATCACTACGCTTTGACCTTGCTGTTCAAGTTGCTGCAGTTGT
>JAAZCO010000037.1 GCA_012513235.1 Gammaproteobacteria bacterium | reverse complement strand
TCCAGCAGACCGTGCCAGCCAAGAAGAAGAGTTCAGCCTTGAATTACGTACGCGTGACCGCGAGCGCAAGCTGATCAAGAAAATTGACGAAACCATCGAACTGATCAAAGAAGATGATTACGGTTGGTGTGATGCCTGCGGTGTCGAAATCGGCATTCGCCGTCTCGAAGCACGCCCTACCGCTACTCTGTGCATCGACTGCAAAACATTAGCAGAGATCAAAGAGAAACAAATGGGTTCATAAGACCCAAGCGATTCAACAAAAACGGAGCCTATCAGCTCCGTTTTTTTATGCCTGCAACACGCCCAATATGCAGCGTGACACCCAACCATGGATTGCCACGTCGCTACGCTCCTCGCAAAGACGGTGGTGTGTTTGCGAGCCCATACAGCGTCACTACGAATTGAATGCTTCACGCGGGCATAAATGCCCGCCCTACGATAACTACCAGACTGTAATCAGCTCTCGGTGGCTAAGGCGCTGCGCAACTCGGCTAGTGCTTCGGCACACAACTCATCGCTGCTGTACTGTGCGCTTTGGGCGATGCATTCGCCATCCAGCCAAATGCTCAACTGCTGATCGACTTGGCGAATGTCTAAATCATCACCTACACTTTGCACATGCTTAGAAGCCACGCCGGCACCACGGCCATCGGCAAAAGCTTTAGACAACAGCAGGTCTTCACCCTTACTGCTCAGGATGCGAAAGCGAAAGCCTTCATCATCTTTAAAGCTAACCACGCGACTGGCTTTTTTCGCCTTTTTCTTACTGGTGGTGAGATCTGCACCGGGCACAACAAAACTGCGCAGACCCACGGCCTCACGCAGCTCTTGCAAGAAAGGTGTCGCTATTTTACGCGCTTTGATGGCACCGGCTTGTAAAATATCTTCCATCTCATTGGGCTTGGACATAAAGGCGTGATAACGCTCGCGCGGCTCAGCCAGTTGCTCATCAAGCACAGTAAACAAACGCTGTTTGGCATCACCCCAAGCTAAACCGGCCTCTAAATCAGCGCGCATGGTGGCTTGCTCAGCATGATTGGAAAACGCTTGATACAGGGTAAACAGATGCGAGTTATTCGGATCTTTCGGTTCGCCCGGTAATTTTGAGTCGGTAACGATACGTGAAATAGCGCTTTTTAACTCTTTGCTCGACGAGAACAGCGGGATGGTGTTGTCGTAGCTTTTTGACATCTTACGCCCGTCTAAACCAGGCAAGGTGGCGACATCTTCTTCGATCACCGCTTGAGGCATGGTAAACAGCTCTTTACCTTGACCAAACAAATGGTTAAAGCGCTGACCAATATCACGCGCCATTTCCACGTGCTGCACTTGATCACGACCAACGGGCACTTTGTTAGCGTTAAAAATCAAGATATCCGCCGCCATCAACACCGGGTAGCTAAACAACCCCATAGTGACACCCGCATCGGGGTCTAAACCGCCCGCTTCGTTTTGATCTACAGAGGCTTTGTAAGCATGCGCACGGTTGAGTAACCCCTTAGACGCCACACAGGTCAGTAACCAAGTCAGCTCAGTGATTTCTGGAATATCTGACTGACGATAAAAGGTTGCGCGCTCATAATCCAAACCACCGGCCAGCCAGGTGGCAGCGATTTCGAGGCGTGAACGCTGAATACGCGCTGGGTCGTCACATTTAATCAGCGCATGGTAGTCGGCTAAAAAGTAGAACGACTCAACATTATCGACTTGGCTGGCCGCAAT
>JAAZCO010000265.1 GCA_012513235.1 Gammaproteobacteria bacterium | reverse complement strand
CGTAGCGTTTAACCTTCTCACGGATTTTTAAGCTGGCCTGACGTTTGTACCAACGCACCAATGCATTACGGATCATGTGTGGTTGCTGGCTGCCTTCAGGCGTTTGCACAACCAAACGTCCTTGCAGGAGTTTCACAGGTGTGGCGTGCTAATAAAGTTGGTAACAAATCTGCTCGCTAAGCCGCATTTTATTGTCTCGAAAAAATCGTATGAAAAAATAAAGTTGGTAACTTTCAAGCTGTTTTTCAAGTATCACATACAGTAAATCAACAACTTAGAGCCGCAGTTACCAACTTTATTGTCAAGTTACCGACTTTATTGTCATGCCACAAGCCGATCGAACAGCTAGGCATGGATACTTAGCTGCAGGAGCTTTCTTCTTGGCAGCTTTTTTAGTAGTGCTGATAACCATTATCGAACTATCAAGTGTAATGCTAATTATATTGCTTGGTTTGATAGGTTTTTTAACAGGTTTAGTTGCCCCGTCGCGAGATATGCTAGTTCGTGCTGCTTCACCAAAAGGAGCGGAAGGCCGAGTTTTTGGTATTGCGTCTACTGGATTTAATATTGGAGGAGTACTAGGCCCCCTCTTTCTAGGTTGCTTATTAGATCTTGACTTGTCGAAAGTAATTTTTTGGTCAGCCGCTGTATTTATGATATTGACTTCAGTTCTGATGTTGCGGCAGGAGTATCGCAATATAAATCAGCTCATAACGACACCAGAAGAAATTTCCATTTAAAGTGATATTTAATTTATTGGGTATATAAAATGAAGAAAAGTTATACTTCTGTTTTGATCGAACCAGTCCATGCTGCAGATTATGAACGGTGGATTCCATTATGGTTGAAATATCAAGAGTTTTATAAGGTTTCTATCAGTGAGGAAACAACATTATTAACATGGGGCCGTTTTTTAAATAATAATGACAAGGTTTATTGTGCAGTGGCAAGGTCATCTGAGGAGATTGTAGGCTTTGTAACCTATTTGTATCACCCTTCTACTTGGGCTATTAATGATTTTTGTTATCTAGAAGATCTTTACGTAACACCTGAGGCTAGAGGGTTGCATGTGGGGAAAAAACTGATTGAATTTGTTCAAGCACAAGCGCTAAAACAGGAGTGTGCACGCTTATACTGGCACACACAAGAAACGAACTTGCCAGGACAGAAACTGTACGATTGGATAGCCGAGAAGCCAGGTGTTATTGAGTATAGAATGCGCCTGTAATTATTCAGTAGATTTTAAAGGTTATGGCTGGAGCATCCCAAGCATATGCTCTTAAGTATTAAAGTCTATTAACTCGAGCATAATCTATAGTTAGCCGTGCTTTTAGAGTTAGATTGTCTTATGCTGATATGACATGAAGCATTATTCAAAGCCCAGTAAGTCGCAAGGAGAGTGGAGTGTTTGAGATAGTAAGAGCAGTCTTTCCCGATGACTTAAAGGATGTTCTGGATCTGTATCGTGAGTATATTGATAGCACCTCGGTTGACCTTTCTTTTCAGGATAACGAACAAGAGTTTAACCTGCTGCCTGAAAAATATAGCTCTGAAGAATCAAAGATTTTTTTGCTGAAAAAAGACAGCAAGTCTATTGGGTGTGCGGCATTTCGGAAGTTGGATGATGCGGTCTGTGAGATGAAGCGAGTTTATATTCGACCAAGTGCACGCGGTAGCAATCAAGGCGCTAAACTGGTTGACAGGGTGTTGCAAGAGGCTGTGATCAGTGGATACAAAAAAATCTGCTTAGATGTTCTGCCTGAGTTCAAAACCGCCTTGAGACTATATAGATCATATGGTTTTGTTGAGCATTCCCCTGTAACGAATAATCCTGTTCCAGGAACACATTTTATGGGCTTGAATTTAGAGGGCTATAGCAAGAAACTGCAGCGGACAAGCCGTTGAATGAGGCGATAGGAGTACTCGTGAACTACAACAATCGAATATTTTGTGGGAAATCCAATTCAGCTAACGGTGAGGTCAGTGAATCGACACGTTTTTATTACTATCAAAACGCAGATCGCGTTTGGGCTGATTATTCTGGCGGTGAGATTGTAAGTGGGCATCTTCAAGGGAAGGTATTTGCCGATGGCAGCCTTGAGTTTATGTACCATCACGAAAATATTCACGGTGAGTTGATGGCTGGTAAATGCTGTTCAACACCTCATCAGAGTTCAGATGGAAAGCTGGTTCTCAAGGAAAGTTGGCAATGG
>JAAZCO010000264.1 GCA_012513235.1 Gammaproteobacteria bacterium | reverse complement strand
TCCACTGCTTTATCTTGCACAGTATCGACATCCACTTCGGTACTGGTATTCCAGTAATAGCTTTTGTCAGCCTTGATGGAAATAGTCAGCACGATCGAGTTGTTATCTTGCGGTAACACTTCACTACTGACCTGTGGCAAATCAACCTTCACCCCCTGATTGAGCATGGGCGCTGTAACCATAAAGATCACCAACAACACCAGCATCACGTCGATATAAGGCACCACGTTCATTTCAGCAACGGGTTTACGGCGATTACGAATTCTTGCTCTATGCATGGGGCACCTTAATCCTCTTTAGAGTGGACTTTACGATGCAAAATGGCCTGAAACTCATCAGCAAAGGTGTAATAGCGCGCAATCAGATTTTCGCCACGTGCCGCAAAACGGTTATAGGCAATCACCGCAGGAATCGCCGCAAACAAGCCAATCGCCGTAGCAATCAAAGCCTCAGCAATACCTGGCGCCACAGTCGCCAAAGTCGCTTGCTGCACTTGGGCTAAACCGCGGAAGGAGTTCATAATCCCCCACACCGTACCAAACAGACCGATATACGGACTGGTGGAACCAACGGTCGCCAAAAATGGCAAGCTCTGCTCAAGCTTTTCTTCTTCGTGAGAAATCGCCACACGCATGGAGCGTGCGACACCGTCCATCACCGACTCAGGATTAGCGCCTTGCTGTTGGCTCAAACGAGAAAACTCTTTAAAGCCTGCGCGAAAGATCTGCTCAACACCGGAATCTGGATCAGGGTCTGTATTGACCTGACGATACAGCTTGGACAGATCAACGCCTGACCAAAAACGGTCTTCAAAAACAGTGAGGCTGCTACGCGCGGTACGCAATAATTGGCTGCGCTGAAAAATCAGCACCCACGACATGATTGAAGCACCCACCAAAATCAACATTACAAACTGAACAACCAGACTGGCGTTGCTGATTAAGCTCCACATTGACATCTGATCAACGGCATTCGCTTCCACGCTTATTCTCCTGCAAAGTCTTGCACATCGGCATTAAACGCCGCATATAACAGTTCGGGAATACCCCGAGGCTTAAAGGTATCAGCACGCACACAGGCTACAGTGAAATGACCTTCACAAAGTAAAGTGTCATCACTGCGGCGACGAACCTGCTGATAAAATTTCAAACTGACACGTTTTAATTCTTGCACCTGCACACTCACCACCAACTCATCGTCTAAACGAGCTGGAGCGTGATAACGAGCTTGCGCGGAATGCACAACAAACAGTAGATTTTCGCTGGCCATCTGCGCTTGAGAAAAGCCCAAATGACGCAATCGCTCAGTGCGAGCCCGTTCCATAAACTTGAGATAGTTCACGTAATAAACGATGCCGCCTGCATCCGTATCCTCGTAGTAGACCCGACAAGGAAAAGTAAATCGCGGTGCTGTTGTTGATGCGTGCATACTTTAATGCGACCTCAGGTAATTGCCAATCAAAAACGCAGGTATATTTTCACTCGTCATCGCTGTATTTCTCAAGCAACGAGGTATCCACCAAACGCTCAGGTAAATTCAAGCCAAAATGCAGGTAAGCATGACGCGTCACTACGCGCCCACGCGGAGTGCGCATGATAAAACCCTGCTGAATTAAATACGGCTCCAACACATCTTCAATGGTGTGCCGTTCTTCACTGATTGCCGCAGCTAAACTATCGATCCCAACCGGGCCACCATCAAACTTTTCAATCATAGCTAACAATAAACGGCGGTCTTGATGGTCAAAGCCATGCTCATCCACATCCAGTAAATTCAACGCTTGATTAGCGATGGACTGAGTAATATGCCCCGTACCGCGCACTTGCGCAAAATCGCGCACACGGCGTAATAAACGGTTGGCAATCCGCGGTGTACCACGCGCACGACGCGCAATCTCGTAAGCACCTTCTTGCTCAATGGGCATATTCAAGATGCCACCGGAGCGCATTACAATAGTGGTTAAATCCGTATCATTATAAAACTCTAAACGCTGCACAATACCGAAACGGTCGCGCAGCGGATTAGTCAACATGCCTGCGCGCGTAGTGGCCCCCACCAAAGTAAAGGGTGGCAAATCCAGCTTAATCGAGCGCGCGGCAGGGCCTTCACCGATCATAATATCCAGCTGAAAATCTTCCATCGCCGGATACAACACTTCTTCCACAATCGGTGGCAAGCGGTGAATCTCATCAATAAACAGCACATCGCCTTCTTCAAGATTCGTCAGCAAAGCGGCTAAATCACCGGGGCGTTCTAATACTGGGCCTGACGTACTTTTCAGCGATACATTCATTTCTTGGGCAATGATATTGGCTAAGGTGGTTTTACCTAAACCTGGCGGGCCAAAAATCAACGTATGGTCCAGTGCTTCCTGACGGTGTTTTGCTGCTTCCATAAAGAGCGCCATTTGCTCACGCACCACCGGCTGACCAATATATTCAGCTAAACTCAAGGGACGTATCGCACGGTCAATATGTTCTTCACGCTCGCGAGGCGTGGCGTCAATTAAGCGATCAGCTTCAATCATAAACTGCAGTTATCCCAAGTAATATTGCTCAATTACGCCATACCTTTTAGTGCGCGACGAATTAAGTCTTCGCTGCTTAAGCCTTCGGCAAACACCGCGCTGACCGCTCGGCTGGCCTCTGCTGGTTTAAATCCTAAACTGACCAAAGCACTGACCGCATCATTTTCTGCCATGTGAGCGCTTGTGACTGTGGATGTCGCTGTAGGTTCCATCCCCGCTTGTCCCGCCAACGGTGTACTGTCCCAATTTTTAAAGCGATCTTTGAGTTCAACCAGCAAACGCTCGGCCGTTTTCTTACCCACGCCCGGCACTTTCATCAAGCGGCTGGTGTCCTCAGCATTCACACACTGAATCAACTCATCCACGCTCATACCGGACATTAACGCCAGCGCCAGCTTAGGCCCGACGCCATTCAAACGGATCAACTCACGAAATAAAGCACGGTCACGCTTGGCATAAAAGCCATACAGCAACTGCGCATCTTCACGAACCACTAAATGCACATGCAAAACCAAGGGCTCACCCACGGCCGGCAACTGAAACAAGGTGGTCATCGGCACTTCCAACTCATA
>JAAZCO010000263.1 GCA_012513235.1 Gammaproteobacteria bacterium | reverse complement strand
CGGGCGATGGCTTTAGATAAACGGCTGTGCATATGCATACTGAAATCCTTTTCAGAAAAACACATCAAATCGAAAATAAACCGGACGTTCTTTACGCTCAATAGCCTTGGGACGCGACAGGCTATGAGCTGCTGTCATAGATAAGGCCATGTGTTGACCGCGCGCACTGAGTTCAAAAGCATGGCTGGCTAAACGCCCACTGCTTTCATAGTTGTAACGATCGCCTCGAATCGCTCCCATATCGTAGGCGGCGGCTAGGCTATATTCATGTACTAAAGGTCGCAGCCACTCCATAGTTACGGGACGCGTCCAACGTAACTGATTACGCAGGTAATAACCGCTGTCACCACTGACTGATTGCTCTTTAAATCCACGTACTGAATAGAGCCCACCGAGGCTCAAGCGCTGAGCACTGAACAGCACATCTTCACTGCGCTGCGCACTGAAAACGCTATCAAAACTCAAGCGCTCCCCGAACAACTGAAAAGGATGTAAATAACTGGCGCTGACAGTGTATTTTTTATGCCGTGCCACCGGCTCACCTTGACGCGGTCGAGCAGCGCTTTGTGCATCGAGCGCACCGCTACCGCGCTGATAACCCAAGTCAAAATTCACAAAGGCCGAACCGATACGTCGCCCATGATTCAAGCTCAACTGCTGTTCAGTCAGACGATGACTGGAGATATCTAAACGATAATTGTCTAAATAATTACGACTGCGCAAATGACTCAGACCGATACTGAATGCCGTTTTACTCACAGCATTGCGGTGCAGCACGCGCTCAGCCATAAGTGCTTGCGTGGTACTGACGCCATCGAGCACAAATGAAAAACCACTTCCGTGAGTTTTAGTGCGGTAATAACTGTGATTGTAGAAGTAACTGAGCGTCCACCAGCCTAGCGGTACGCTGTAACTTAAGCCGTGCGTGGCCGAATGTTTATAACGATCACTCACCGCATCACCACTGCCGCGCAGGATCAGCTGATCTGCCAAACCTAAGGGGCTGTCCCAAGCTAGACTTAAGCCCCATTGCTGCTCACCCGTACTGCGCTGCCCATCGTTATGACGACTGAGTGCAACGCGCCAGGGTTTTAGCTTTTGCCCTTGTAGCATCACGCGACTGCCACCCACTTCACTCCCAGGTGTCAATTGCAAACTCACAGGACGAGAGGGTAAACGTGATAGCTGATCAATCAACTGTTCTAATTCGCGTAGATTTAAGCGCTCGCCGACACGGGCGGGTGAGCTCATAGAGATTTCGCGCGCACTGCTGATCCCAGCACCTTCGATGCCTTCTAAGCGTCCTTCAATCACTTGAATCTGCAGCACACCGTGTTCTAGATTTTGTGGCGGCAAATAAGCCCGTGTAGTGACATAGCCTCGTGCTAAGTAAGCCTTGGTAATCTCACTTAGTAGCCGATTAAGATCACTGGCGCTCAAGCATTGCCCGGTAAAAGGCTGAGTTAACTCGGCACGCTGACGTACCGATAAAAAATGCGCACCGTTCAACTCAACGTTCTGCACATCAAGACAGGCGCGACTGTCATCAGCAGGCAAACTGGGTACGCTCAGTGCTGGTTCAGGTAGCGCTTGCAGCTCATCTAAACGACGCTGCTGCTCTTGCAGTAAACGCTCTTGGCGTTCTTGCGCTAACTCACGATCTAAAGGTAGTTGTATTTGCGCGACCGCGCTCGACACACACAAAAAGCTTAACCACACCCACCTATATGCTCTCAACAACATAGCGTCCCTACCTAGCAATCAAGAGCATCTGCCCCATACAGCTTGATTGAAGTACAACAGACTCTAAGGTGCAAACCCGTTTATGTGACGCAGTTCACAAAAACGAAAAAAACAAACTGAAACAGCAAAATTAATGCTGATTTAGTCATTTAAAGAGGGAATAAGATCTCAACATTGAGCCTAAGCGCTGCTAACGAATCAAAATCGCTATCAGCACTCAGGCTTATACTGGAGGGGGAGACTGAGGCTATCTTTATGCTTGCGCGACCAAACACCACAACGAAGTGATCTCGGCACTGCGCGCAGCAAACAAGGGATCTGTCTTATCCTGACTGCGGCCATGTTTAGGCTCGGTATCTAAACGGTACTTTACCGCTAAGCCAGCCTCTGCAAACCAGCCCAATAAATCCTCACGAGTGCGCAACTGTAAATGCTCAGCTAAATCCGACAGAATTAACCACACCTCACCCTGCTCAGCTAAGTGCTGCTTGGCGCCTTGCACAAAACCACGCAACATCGCGCTATTGGCATCGTAAACGGCGTACTCCAGTGGTGAACTGGGCTTAGCCGGTAACCAGGGTGGATTACAGACAACCAAGTTGGCTAATGGCGCAGCAGTGGGAAATAAATCCGCTTGCTGCAACTGCACAGCGGTTAACTCTAACGCGGTAAAGTTCTCTTTAGCACAGGTTAAAGCTCGCGGATTGAGATCGGTGGCAATCACCTGCTTCACACCGCGTTGCGCTAAGATAATCGCCAGCAAGCCGGTACCGGTGCCAATATCCAAGGCTACATCATGTGCAGCAGGTAGCGGCGCATCAAGCATCAGCTGCACATATTCATGGCGTGTCGGTGCAAACACACCGTAGTGCGGAAATATCGACACATCCAAGCCAGTAATAGGCACACCTTTCGCGCGCCACTGTGCTGCGCCTAAGGCTCCTTGCACGTCACGAAACGAGATTAAACATGGCTCATCCAATTCACCAAAAGCAGCTGTGCAGGCGGCACTCACGTCTGGCGCTCGGCGTAATGTGCTGACGTAACCTGCATCCAACGCTAACAGCAAACGACTTAAGACGCGCGAGCGCTGGGCTTGAGCTTGGCGCTGCTGATGAAATAAATTGGGAATAACCAAGGATTCTGCTGTTGGTTGGCCTGACTTCGCAGCTTTACTGATTTTACGCTGCTCAGTACGTTCAATACGACGCGTGATGGCTTGCAGTAGTTGCCGCGCATTATGAAAATCACCACACCAGAGCATTGATGTGCCCTCACAAGCCCAGCGGTAGGCTTCATCTGCGGTCGTATTATCGTCGACCAAGACTATGCGCGCAGGCGGCACTTGATTGCTTTCAGATAACCAACGGGCGTTGCGTAAGGTTTCGTTTTCGTGCCATTGCACATATTGCTTTTCTATTGCTAACACGCGGCCTACCCTTAACTTGTGAATAATATGTTGTCGACAGCGCCAAGACACTGACGCCTTGCGCACTCTACTGCTTTAAACGTTTTTAACACACCCAAATGCACTTCAAGCGCGCATCCAAGCATAAAATCGCTGATATCGCTAAGCGCTACGCACTAAATCTGCACTGCAATTGAACCCTGCGGAACGAGCCGTGCAAAAGACTGTCAAGGATACCAGCTCACACCCTATAATAGGCGCCTGCAGGCTGAATCAACCGCCCGCTTAGCCTCTTGACTTGAGTTTTACTATGCCAACTTTGACTCTGCGCGCACGCTCTAGGTTTCCATCCTTTGCTGTAAAAGCTGTTTGCACAGCACTCACACTGAGTACTTTAGCTGCGTGCCAGCTTTTGGAATCAGGCGCGAGCAGCAGCGTAATGGCTGATAACAGCACCCTGCGTGTTAAAGGTGTGGCTCAGTCGAGCTATATCGGTAAAAACCCAGCAGGCATGCCGGTGATTGAGGCGAATAACTTTCATGACTTACTCTTTACCCTAGGCTTTAGTCACGCTAACGACCGTCTGACTCAGATGGTGCAACTGCGTTTATTAGCCCAAGGGCGCTTAGCAGAAATGCAAGGCGCTGAGGCGCTCAATCTTGACCGTCTGATGCGCTCCATCAATCTGCAAGCAGATGCGCAGACTCTGTATAAAAACGCACCCAAAAACCTGCAAAACTATTTTGAAATTTACGCACGTGGCGTTAACGCTTATCTGTATCAGATGCGCAATACACTGCCACCTGAGTTGGCCCGCGTGAACTATATGCCTGAATACTGGCAAGCGACAGACAGCGCGTTATTGTTTGCCCTATTGAGCTTGAGCCAAAGCGGTAATCTCGCAGAAGAGGTTTTAGCTTTGGGCCTAGCTCAGCATTTGGACGCAGAAAAACTGCCATGGTTATTGCCTGTTTATCCTGACGAACCTGTCGCACTCAACGAGGCCGATAAGCTGCTCAAAGCACCGCGTGCAGCCATTAAAAATCGCGCCTTACGCGACAGTACGGTGCAATTGCTCGATACACTCAATCAATTCGCCGCAGTCAATTCCATGCAGGCCCCGCTGGCCAGCAGCTGGGTGGCCAGTCCTGAGCACACAACAACGCGCCGCAGTGTCTTAGCACTCACAACATTACACAGCCCAGCCCAGCAGCCTACACTTTATAGTTGGGTCAGCTTGCACTCACCGCAACTGCAAGCAGCAGGCTTAAGCATTCCGGGCATTCCACTACTGCTATCTGGTTTTAATGGCAAGCTTGCTTACAGCCTCAGCGCGGTCATGGCCGACACCCAAGATGTATTTATTGAGCAATTGCGCCAGCACAATGGCCGACTGGAATACTTGGTTGATACAACCTGGCAGCCTGCGCAGCAGCGTATGGAAACCTTTTTTATCAAAGGCCAGCAACCGATTCGTGAAGCACTATACCGCACCGCGCACGGACCTTTATTGACCTCACTGCCGGCCAATAGCAACACAGGCTTTGGCCTCGCCTTGCAGCAGGCGCGCACTGACAGTGATCAGAGCTTACAAGCGTTATTGCAGTTATTACGCAGTTCTTCTGTCGAGCAAGCAACACAAGCATTACCCAAGCTCAACAGTCTGCCGATGAATGTGTTGTTGGCTGATGCAGAGCATATCGCTTGGCAAGTGACAGGTACGTACCCTAATCGACGTAACAGTCGCGGTTTATTTCCATCCGCAGGCTGGGACAGCGCCATTGCCTGGGAAGGCTATGCCGACTCGATGCTATTTCCCTATGATCAAGATCCACAGCAAGGCTGGCTCAGTGCGGCGAATCAACGCTTAACCCAACCCGGTTACGGCATGCAATTATCCAGCAGTTGGGCGAATCCTGAGCGCGCAGAAAACCTTGCCTTACAATTGGCCAAAAAGCCCGTATCAGCCCATGTCGCGTTGCAAGACCCTACTCAACAACGCCCATGGTTACTCACGCAATTACAGTTGATGCTTAACGGTGCAGCTATGCCCAGCGCATTAGCACAAGCCATACAAGACATGCCGGCAACACAGCGCTCTGCAGCGCAACACGCACTGCAGGAATTCTTAGCTATTAATCCACAGCAGCCACTGTCTAAAGCACACAGCGACTGGCTTCATAGCCTGCTACAACAGGCTCAGGAACAATTATTTAAGCAAGACTTAAGTGCCCTGCCCCATAGCATCCAGCAAGCATTCACTCTGCATAACCAACACAGTTACCCTGCTTGGATCGATCATCTTCTGGGTCGTGCAGACAGCCCGTTCTGGCAAGGCGCATCAACTGCTAAAGCACAGTTTATGCTGAACAACTTGATCAGCAGCCGTAGCGCAACGCCCGTTGCCACAACCCATACCTCTGCGCATAAGAGCCAAATCCTATTGGTTGATTTCGCCCGCAGCACACCGGTATCAGCGGCCAGCTTCAGTAGCCAAACTGATAATCCCCATAGCACTTATTACACACTCGATAGCAGCGTGGCTGGACGCTTATACCCACTGCCGATTATCTATAAAGATATCAATGCCGTGTACGGCAAACAGCGTTTAACACTACTGCCGATACCTTAAAGCCAAACGGCTGGATTGAAATGAATATGCCCTGATGTGTAAACATCTAATACGAGTAGTTTTGAGCCCCCTAAGGAGCATGTGCCACAGCGTATCGATAATGATCGTACAGGCTGGCGGTCTAAATGGCGGTGCAAATGCTGTGTTTGAGTGTGCCGTGAAGAATGAGCTTATAAATACCACGGATATTTAAACTCAATTTGCACAAGCAACCAAAAATAATTGCTTAACGCAGACTTAAAAGCTTACGCGAAGAGACATTGTATCGAGGAGGTAGCACCTAAGGCACGCACAGGGCACGGATTAGTCACAAAAGTGTCACAGAGCCTTTTTGGAGGGTTTTCAAAGCAGGAATGACAGGCATAAAAAAAGCCCTAACTCATTGAAAGTTAAGGCTTTTTAATCTGGTTGCGGGAGCAGGATTTGAACCTACGACCTTCGGGTTATGAGCCCGACGAGCTACCAAACTGCTCCATCCCGCGGCGCAAATTATAGCGTCTTTTCGAGCCTTGTCAAACGATTACTGAATATAAATACAGTAATCGCATATTTATATACGTTCTAATGTTAAGCTAACCAGCGTACAGACACTGTATATAGGGGTTACAGAGGTTTTGAGTTCGCGAAAAATAATTCACATTGATGCCGATTGTTTTTATGCAGCTATTGAGTTGCGCGATGATCCACGCCTCCAGGGACGCGCTGTAGCAGTCGGTGGTGCTGTTGAGCGTCGCGGTGTCGTGGCAACGTGTAACTATGAGGCGCGAACCTGGGGTGTGCATTCTGCTATGCCCATGGCGCGTGCAGTTAAACTATGCCCTGATCTAGTTATTATTCAGCCGCGCATGGATGTGTATAAGGCTGCGTCTAAACAGATTCATCACATTCTGCATGATTACACCGACTGCATTGAACCGCTCTCGCTAGACGAAGCCTTTTTAGATGTCAGTGACTGTGAGATGCACTCAGGCAGCGCCACTTTAATTGCCAAAGACATCCGCAGCCGTATTTGGCAAGAATTGCGCTTGGTCGTGTCGGCCGGGGTTGCACCTAATAAGTTCTTGGCTAAAATCGCCTCTGACTGGCGCAAACCCAATGGCTTGTTTGTGATTACGCCTGATGAGGTCGATGATTTTGTCTTGGCTCTGCCGGTCAAAAAACTGCATGGCGTAGGTAAAGTCACTGCTGGGAAACTGGCCCGTATGGGTATTGAAAACTGCGCGCAGTTACGTGAGCACAGTGTCGTGCATTTAAGCAAAGCGTTTGGCAGCTTCGGTGAGCGTTTATGGTCATTGGCTCGCGGAATTGATGAGCGACTGGTGGAGCCCAACAGCCGGCGGCAAAGTGTCAGTGTGGAGCGCACTTTTGAGCACGACCTGCCTGATCTAGCCGCCTGCTATGCACAACTGCCCTACTTGCTTGCTGAGTTAGAAAAGCGCTTGAGGCGCTTAGATCAAAGCTATAGCCCAGAAAAGCCCTTTGTAAAAGTAAAGTTCCACGACTTTACCCAAACCACCATTGAGCAAGCCGGTGCGGCTCTGGATTTAGACAGCTATCGTTTATTGATCTCAGCCGCTTATCTGCGCGGTAACAAAGCAGTTAGGTTATTAGGCGTCGGAGTGCGCTTACACGATCAGCAACAACAGAATGCCATCCAACTGGAATTATTCTCGCAATGACAGCCAAAGCTAGATACCTAAGCGGTTTTACGTCATGTTGAACTGGATGACCTATGCTGGACTGGCCTTATCTGCATTTATTGCTGCCACCTTACTGCCGATGCAATCGGAAGCAGCCTTGGTCGCCCTGCTCGCGCACGAGCCGCGTGCTGTTTACTCGCTGATACTGGTTGCAGCGCTAGGTAACATCATCGGCTCACAAGTGAACTGGTGGCTGGGTACGCAAGTACAACGCTGGCAAACACGGCGCTGGTTTCCGGCATCAGCCACACAACTACAACGTGCGCAGCAGTGGTATCAGCGCTACGGGCGTTGGAGCTTACTTTTAAGCTGGCTTCCAGTTGTTGGTGATCCACTGACATTAATTGCTGGCGTGTTACGCGAACCTTTTTGGCGCTTTACTCTGCTGGTAACTATCGCTAAAACTGCACGCTATGCCATCCTTGCCTATGTAACTTTGCACGTCTTGCAGCCATCATAGCCAGCGTCTCGAATGTATCTGCAGATCAATACAGCGGTGCACCGTTCATAGGCTGAAACTGCACGCTACTGTATGATAAGCGCATATTTATTTTTTGAGATTTATATCCGTTATGGCCACTGCATCTTCTGCACAAAGCACCGCTGCATTTAAGTTAAAAAACATCAACCCTGAAGAGTATCGTCAGCAAACCCGCAAAGCGACTTGGGTCATCATCGTTGCCTTTATTGCTTTAGCCATGCTGCTATCGAGCTTAATGGTGATGTTCTTTGGCGAGCCTGGTGGTGACAACTTCCGGTTAAATCTAGCGGGAGTGGCCACTGGTGTGTTTGTAACTGCAGGATTGGTGCGCTCAATCTTCAGTAAGCAACCTTGGATGGCCGCAAATGTATACGGCTGGCAGCTCAAGCGCAGTTTGATGCGCGTGACCAATGTCATGCATAACGTCAAAGAAGGTGTTGCTGCGCAAAAGCCTGAAGCGCTCAAGCTGTTACGTTTCTATCATTTAGGGGTGATGCAGATGCACCGCTTGGAAGGTAATACCAGTGAAATAAGCCAGATGG
>JAAZCO010000262.1 GCA_012513235.1 Gammaproteobacteria bacterium | reverse complement strand
TTCGTTGAGTTGACGCAGCTGATTACTTGATTCGCGCTTCCATAACGGCAGGCTTGAGAGCTCTTTATTGAGTTGTTCTTCAAGCACCACGATATCGGCGTGGAATTTTTCGCGCTCGGCTTCTGGGCGCTGGGCAAATTCTGCTTCATCAAGGGCTTTACCTTCAAACATCGGGGTAAAGGCAATATTAACGCTATCGCGATACAGGGCAATATTTTGCTCAAGCGCAAGCTTTTCGACAATATCTAGGGCTTTGTCATAGCGGCGATTAAAGCAGCGATCAATCGCGCTTTTTTTCTGCTGCCAAGCGGGCGTTTCAAAAACAGCTGGAAAAGTAGCTAACAAATTATCAATCAGAGTGCTGATATCAGCACAAAAACGACTGCCCTCACCGGCGGGCAATTGCACAGCATGTGGCTCACGCATCTCATTAAAATGATTGACATAAAGCCAGTCTGAGGGCGTGGGGCGCTGTTTCGCCTGCTCTTGCAAATAGCGCTTGGTGTAGGAAAAGCGTCCCGTGCCAGATTCGCCCATGACAAACACGTTATACCCCGGGCGTTGCATGGAAATGCCAAACTGCAAGGCTTGTACGGCGCGAGCTTGTCCGAGCACACCCTCTAAGGGCTGTAAATCTGCCGTGGTGTTGAAGTTAAATTGGCCGTTAAAAGCACGTGTCAGTTGTTCGGGTAATAAGCGCTGTGCATTGACAGTAGAGTGAGGCATTCGAATTCCTTGCAGCTAGCGGCCACGCCGCGAAGTGAACGTGGCATTTTCGCCTTGCTTGATCGTTGTGGCAAGGAAGAAGTGCAAAGAAGCGGGTTTACCGGTGAATTATGCCCAAGACTGCATGTTATGACACAGTACAATGATTAAGCAGCTCAGTGGCATCTTAGCCATTATCATCACCACTGAGCAGTCCAGTCGCAGTACGGCTTAATTTAATCTGCGCAGTTAATGCACAGCGGTGCTGCAGGTAAAGCTGCAAGACGCTCTGGGTTAATCATTTCGCCGCACTGCGTGCATTCGCCGTAAGTATCGTTATTTAAACGCTCAATGGCTTGTTGCACTTGCTTGACGCTAGCACGAGCATCAGCGAGCAAACCTTGTAGCACCATATCGTTTTGGCGCTCGGTGGCTTGCTCAGAAAAACTTTGCGCATGTTCGCGAGACAAATCGCGCTCAATGGCTGCCGCTCGCACATTGTATTCATGTGCAAGCGAGTTAAGACGGGTACGTACTTCTGCTGTGATCATAACGACCTCTTATTATAGTAATTAAGCATCATCGGCTGATGCCTGCTGCGCTCAGTGTAGAACAAGGCACAGCAACAACTACTGATATCAGTCAATCAGTGAGCGAGTCAAATGTCACCCACAAAAAATACCCTAGGATGACTCCATAGGGCATTTTGTGCTGTCGCTGATTGAGCTTGGTCAGAACGTAACTTATACGATCCCTTGCGCCAACATCGCATCAGCTACTTTTACAAAGCCGGCGATATTCGCACCTTTGACGTAGTTAACGCGACCGTTTTCCATACCATAGTTCACACAAGCGGCATGAATATGTTGCATGATACTGTGCAGCTTGGCGTCAACCTCACCGTCAGTCCACAGCAAGCGCATCGCGTTTTGCGTCATTTCTAGACCACTGACCGCCACACCACCGGCGTTGGATGCTTTACCTGGCGCGTATAAAATACCCTGCTCAATAAACAAATCGACTGCATCCAAGGTGGAAGGCATATTCGCGCCTTCAGCCACACAGATGCAGCCGTTTTTAATCAGCATGCGTGCATCTTCAATATGCAATTCGTTCTGCGTCGCGCACGGTAGAGCGATATCGCATTCTAAGCCCCAAGGGCGCTGACCGGCTAAGAACTGCAGGCCAAAGTGCTCAGCCATTTCTTCAATACGGCCACGACGTACGTTTTTCAGATCCATCAGGTAATGCCAGTGTTCGCTGTCCATACCTTCATGGAAATAAATCGTACCGCCTGAGTCAGATAAAGAAATCACCTTACCACCCAGCTCAATCACTTTTTGCGCGGCATATTGCGCTACGTTACCCGAGCCAGAAATAGCAATACGCTGACCTTCAATGCGACGTTTAACGCTTTTGAGCATCTCTTCAGCAAAGTAGACACAACCGTAACCTGTGGCTTCAGGACGAATTAAGCTACCGCCGTAAGTCATACCTTTACCGGTAAACACCGAAGTAAACTCATTCGCCAGACGCTTATACTGACCAAACATATAGCCCACTTCACGCGCACCGACACCAATATCACCAGCTGGCACATCAAGGTGCTGCCCCACATGGCGGAACAACTCACTCATAAAGGACTGACAAAAACGCATGACTTCATTATCAGACTTACCCTTAGGGTCAAAATCTGAGCCACCCTTACCACCACCAAGCGGCAGTGACGTGAGGGAGTTTTTAAACACTTGCTCAAAAGCCAAGAACTTTAAGACACCCAAGTTAACCGATGGGTGAAAACGCAAACCGCCTTTATAGGGGCCAATTGCGCTATTCATTTGAATACGGTAACCACGATTAACATGGACCTTACCGGCATCATCGACCCAAGGTACGCGGAACAAAATCACACGCTCGGGCTCGACCATACGCTCAATGATGCCGGCCTGCATGTAGCGTGGATTAGCTTCTAAAAAAGGCCACAATGTGCGCAACACTTCCTCAACCGCCTGATGGAATTCAGGCTGATCCGGGTCACGTTGTTTAATATGCGATAAAAAAGCATCTAGAGTTTGGGACATTAATAAGACCTCAGCAAACCGCACTCGCACGGTCATGGTTCAAAACTATCTGACTTTATCAGTGCCAAGGCACCTTGAGATAGAAAAACTAAAAATATTTTCACAATTATACACCGCAACCCTCTGCGTTTCTGCGCTGTTAGACAAATTCTAGTATCGACTTGCGTCTACACAACCACAAGATGTAAAGTTATACTATAACCAAACCACTTATTTACAATGGAGCTGTCTGATGCGTTTTCGTTATGCCCTCGCACCTTTAGTCTTGGCGCTGACTTCTTTTGCCGCTACTGCAGAACACCATAATCATCATAACCATGCACAGCAGACTGAACACCAGAGTCTTGATGCTCACGTGCATGGTTTAGCCACCCTCAATGTAGCCCTTGATGACCAACAACTGGAGCTGCAACTGGAAAGTCCCGCGATGAATATTGTTGGCTTTGAATACCAGCCCAACTCAGTAGCCGACCACCATGCAGTGTCTGAGGCTGAGCGCCAACTTAAAGATGCACAGGCATTATTTACTTTAACCAGCGCCGCACACTGCTCTTTAACCAGTATGACGCTGGAGCATGACTTAACTGCAGAGCATGAGCACAAGGATGCAAATGAGCACCCAGATGACAGCGCACATCCACATTTAGTCCAGCACGCGATAGAACACCAGGCTCAAGCTACCAATAGGCACGCTGAGCATACGCACGCCACAGACGAGCATGAACACGAGCATGCACACAGTGATATCCAAGCGCACTACATCTTTAATTGCAGTGCAGCGGACCAACTCAAAAGTATTGATGTCGCGGGCTTTTTTAAAGCCTTTCCAGCAACCGAAACAATTCAGGTGCAGTTAGTCACACCCACAACACAACATGGCACAGAGCTTTCCGCAAGTAACACTCAGCTGAACTGGTAAGCTCACAGCGGTCTGCGCCCATGCACAGCGGCGCAGACTCTTTGTTCACTTGGCGTTAGAGACCACTATGACCACCCCGATTATCGAACTCAAAAACTTAACCTTTGCCTGGCCCAAACAAGCCACGCTGTTAGAGATTGATGAGTTCCGCCTCGAGCCTGAGCAAAGCCTGTTTCTAAAAGGTCCCTCCGGCAGCGGTAAAACAACGCTGCTGGGTTTACTCGGCGGCGTGCAATTAGCCCACAGCGGCAGCATTAAACTTCTGGGGCAAGATTTAAGCACTTTGAGCGCCAGTGCCCGTGACCGCTTTCGGGTGGATCACAGCGGCTTTATCTTTCAGCAGTTTAATCTGCTGCCCTTTTTATCAGTGCTGGATAATGTGCTACTGCCCTGCCAGTTTTCCAAAGTGCGCCAGCAAAGAGCTATTGAGCGTCATGGTTCTATTCAAGCTGCAGCGCACGCCTTACTGACGCAATTGGGTCTGGCTGATAACTTGCATAAGCAATTAGCCGGTGAATTATCCATTGGCCAACAGCAGCGAGTGGCTGCTGCACGGGCTTTAATTGGTCAACCTAAGTTAGTGATTGCTGATGAGCCCACCTCAGCGCTAGATGCCGACAGCCGTGAAGCATTTTTAGAGTTACTCTTTGCCGAATGCCAAGCCGCCGGTGCCAGCTTGCTGTTTGTCAGTCATGATCAATCCTTAGCCAAGTTATTTGATCGCAGCATCGACCTCAGTCAACTCAATCGCGCCATGCGCCAGCCGGAGATTTAACGGTGCATTTACTTCGTATTGCTTTGCGCAGCTTAAATAATCGCCGCTTTACTGCACTGCTGACTATTTTTGCCATTGCGCTGTCCATTACTTTATTACTCGCTGTGGAGCGTGTGCGTACTGAAACTCGCGCCAGCTTTGCCAGCACTATTAGCTCAACTGATTTAATTGTTGGCGCGCGTTCTGGTTCGGTGAACCTGTTGCTCTACTCAGTGTTTCGCATCGGTAACGCCACCAACAACATCCGCTGGAGCAGCTTTGAGCATTTTGCCCAGCACCCTAAAGTCAATTGGGCTGTGCCACTGTCACTGGGTGATTCGCACCAAGGTTATCGCGTACTGGGCACTACTGAAGATTATTTCACCCACTACCAATACGGGCGCAAGCAACATTTAAAAATGCGCGATGGCCGCTTTTTTAGTGACCTTGCCCCCTTTGAAGTGGTGCTCGGCGCAGAAGTAGCGGCGGCACTCAATTATCAGCTCGAGCAAGAGATTGTCTTAGCCCACGGCGTAGCCACCATCAGCTTAGTCAACCACGATGACAAACCTTTCACCACTGTGGGTATTTTACAGCGCACCGGCACTCCAGTAGACCGCACGTTGCATATTGCCTTAGCCGGCATGCAAGCTTTGCATATTGATTGGCAGCACGGTGCTCCTGCCTATGGCAATCGCAAAATCAGTGCTGAACAAGCATTGCACATGGATTTACAACCTAAAGAAATCACCGCCATGTTACTGGGCTTAAAGAGTAAAATTGCCACCTTTGCCGTGCAGCGAGAAATCAACCAATGGCGCGGTGAGCCCTTATTGGCCATTTTGCCGGGTGTCGCTCTGCAAGAACTGTGGAGCCTGATGGGCACAGCTGAAAAAGCGCTATTTGTTGTCTCCCTGTTTGTAGTGCTGACCGGACTGATTGGCATGCTGACGGCCATCCTCACCAGCCTGAATGAACGCCGCCGCGAGATGGCGATTTTACGCTCAGTGGGTGCACGACCTTGGCATATTGCCGGCTTGCTGATTTTAGAAGCCTTTGCTCTGGCGCTGGCAGGCATCACGCTGGGTGTAGTGCTGCTGTATGTTGGCATTGCCATTGCGCAAGCACCCTTGCAAAGTCATTACGGTTTATACCTGCCTTTATCGGCACCGACACTCTATGAGTGGACGCTATTGGGCGCGGTGTTACTGGCGGGTGTATTGATGGGCGCAGTGCCGGCGTGGCGCGCTTACCGGCAGTCGTTGTCTGATGGTTTAAATATCCGTTTATAACTTCATAAACTATTACTGTTACTTCATTTAGGCTTGAGCATGATGCGAAAAATATTGTTAACGACGCTACTGTTCTGCAGTTTGAGCACAGCCTTTGCTGCAGAACTACGCACCCTAAAATGGAAAGAGTTGGTGCCGGCCGATGCTCCGCCCTTACCTCCACCTGCAGCGCTACACGACTTTGATCAACTGGCAGATATGCTGGCTGAAAGTGGCCCTGCGGCTGAGCAGCAATACCCTAATGCGCCGATTGTGCCTGAACTGGACGGGCTGCATGTAAAGCTGCCTGGCTATATCGTGCCGCTAACCATTGACGACAACAGCCGCGTCACTGAGTTTTTATTAGTGCCCTACTTTGGTGCTTGCATTCATGTACCGCCACCGCCGTCGAACCAAATAGTCTATGTCACCAGCGAAGGTGGCGTGGCTTTAGGCAATATGTGGCAGCCCTATTGGGTTGAAGGCAAGCTCAGTGTTGCCTCGTTCAGCAGTGATATTGGCGATACGGGCTATAGCGCTGACGCCACGCAGATTTACCCTTATGTCTTTGATAGTCCTGCCATTAAATAATGGCATCCATAGGACCTCCTTAAACGGCATGGCAGCTGTGAAACAGAGTAAATGAAGCATTGTGTAGCACGCGACTAAAAGCGCTACAGATTAAGCTTCTTTATCACGCAACTCACCGTATAATATGCGCTCGCAGGAGAGAGAGTCGATTACAACTTGGCTCCGCCGAAGGCGCAAACTCCCATAAACGCTCAGGCTCATGTACTGCGACACAACTTAGATTCGCCAACTGGAGAGCGATTGCTAAAGGCAATCCACCGAAGGGGCAAGCGGCAAACTGCTGCGTAAACTCTCAGGTATACAGGACAGAGGGAGAGGCGTTTTTGTCTGCAGGAGTCCTGTATGCTGACCTATATCTATGTTGTAGCTATTACCGCGGAAGCCATGTC
>JAAZCO010000261.1 GCA_012513235.1 Gammaproteobacteria bacterium | reverse complement strand
TTGTGTGGGTATCTTTTCGTAGGGCGGGCACTTGTGCCCGCGCGGTGATGCCTCAATCTCACGAAGCCTGAAGTACGGCATGCGCCACATTAGAATGCACAAGACTACAAGCTGCGCAAAAACGTTTCTAAGTTAGCGCGCTCAACTGGGGTGAGGCCGAGGGGTTTGAGGAGCGGTGAAGTTTGCGGGAAGTTTTCGTCTTCGAGTTGATCAACACGGCGTTTATGCTGTGGCATACCGGCGTTGTACATATTGATCACGCCCCATAAATGCGGGAATAAACCGTTGTGCATCCATGGGCCGGTTTGGCCAACGAGGCGCAGTGACGGCGTGCGAAAGCGTCCTACATCATCAGGCTGTCCAGTGACTTCATGACGGCCTAAATCTTCGTACTGACGGCCATAATAGGTTAAGCCCACATTATGAAACTGATCATCACTTAATGCGGGACCATTATGGCAATGCATGCAGCGGCCTTTAGTGCGAAACAGGTGTAAGCCATGAATTTGCTCTGCATTTAAAGCCGTGCGCTCGCCCCGCATAAAGCGCTCAAAATCTGTATCACGCGGCAAGAGTGAACGCTGATAACTGGCCAGTGCTTGCGCAATACCTCGTGCCGTCACTTGTTGATCAAACACTGTGGCAAACTCGCGCGGATAATCGTCCGTGGCTTGCAAACGCACAACCAATTCATCCACGTTAAAGGCCATTTCCACAGGATCCTCAATGGGTTTAAGCGCCTGTTCCTCTAAGCTACCGGTGCGACCATCCCAAAAGGGTGCATGACTAAAACTGCTCATGGTGATGCTGGGCGAATTGCGGCGACCTTGGCGTTGCAGATGTCCGGTGGAGACTTTTTCACCATCGCTAAAGCCTAATTCAGGCTTATGACAACTGGCGCAAGACACATCATTATTACGCGATAATTGCGGGTCAAAAAACAAACGCTCACCCAAAGCAATTTTCGCTGATGTCAGTGGATTATCGGCCGCAGTGGGTGCCTGCTCAGGCAATGCAGCCAACTCTTGCCACTCAACGCCCGGATCAATCTGCGGCGCGGGCCATGAGTCGATCGGGCCTTGGTAGAGTTGCTGCACACAGGCTAAATCAGCGGCGGACAGCTGCTTGCCCTCTGCCGCCAAGGTTAATTCACAGGCATTAAGCCCTGGGCTGCAAAGCAATAATGCACCGAACGATAACGCTATCGATTTCACTCTAATCACCTTGATCACACCTTAAAACCGGTAGCCCACTTCCAGCCAGAATTGCCGACCAATCTCATAGGTTGGTACATTATTGGCCAGTGAGTTGCTGCCTTCGGTGACCACTTTTTTATCCAAAACGTTAAAAATATCCACATTAACAAAGGCCGCCTGATCTTTAGAGATCGGCACGTCCCACGCAATGCGCATATCCCAGGTGACTGCCGCTGAATACTGAATCTCATCCCAGACATTGATCAACTGGCCTTGGTAATCAACCTTTTTACCTGTGGTTCCAGCCTTGGCATAACCCGCGCGGTAACGCACAAAGTTACTCAAGGTCAGGTTCAATGCATCCATTTGTGTGATGGTATTTAAACGCGCCGTCCACGGGCGATGAAAGTTATCCGCGGGGCGATCGGCGTAATGAATCACGCTGCCTTTGTATTGAATATAGTCGTTCTCGTAATACTTGTCCGCCTCGGTGGAGTCACTGTAATCCGGCGCATTGGACTTGCTTTTAGTCCAATCCAGCGCCAGCAATGCAGCGGTTTGTGTGCCGGCAAACTCAAGCGACTGTAATGGCTGCGCAGTCAGTGTGATGATATCGGTGCGACTGCGGCCTTCATTAGTGTAGGTGGTGTAGCTTTTCGACAGGTTCGGTTCAGTGGATGGCTGACCGAGCGTATCGCCCTTGATCTGAATAACCTGATCCTTACCGGTACGATTCACATATTTCAAGCCCAACTCTACGCCTGCAACGCGCTGCTTAAGTCCAAGCATCCATTCATCGTCATAGGGAATGTCGAGTTTATTAAATAAGGTGTTATTGCCCGCCTGCGTCACAGTTTTCCAATCAGCATCCACACTGCTGCGCGTATCGGTAAAACGCAAACGATTGCGACCATCCTGCAAGCGCCAACTGCTGATATTGCGGCCGTAATAGCGGTTCGCACCAGCAGTGAGTACCGTGCCCTGATCAGAAAACACATCGTATTCCACCGCCAAGCGCGGGGCTGCGGTGGTTTTTTGCATATAATTATCGTTATCTAAGCGCACACCCGGGCGCACTTTGACTCGCCCAAAATGGATATCGTTTTGCACATAAGCGGCTAATTCACGGGTAGTAAAATCAAATTCTCCCGTAGTAAAACGTGTGCGTTGGCTCAAATATTGGCCAGTCCAACCATTAATCGTTGGACTGATTAAACAGGCATTAGCAAGGCTGCCATCCGCGCGAACACAGCTGTTAGTTTGTTTGGGCGATACATAGGTGCCACTTTCTGTGAGACGTTCATAATTGACATGCTGCCAACTGGCTTCTAGACCCGCACTCCAATGCTGAGTGACACGTCCTGTCTGCCAAGGCAAACCATTGATTGCCAACTTATATTGATAAGTCTTTTGCTTTTGCTCAATATCGCCATAGCCACCATCCAAACTCAGCGTGGTGGGTTTGTCACCAATACCCCAATCGGTCGCCGCGGATTTACGCCAGGTAAAGTAATCGTTTTCATCAGAATCACGTGATTGCTCAAGCACACCGTAGGCTAGGTTTTGCTCAATATAGGCCCAATCTGTATCCCACTTAAGCTTGAGCGCATACTGCTGACCCCCACTTTTTAAATCCACACCGGAGTTTTTAACGTTCGCGGCAAAGTAATGATTGGTTTCTGGCGCGTGCGTGATGGAGCCTTCCAAGGTGACTGCATCACTGATCTGCCAATGGGCTTTGACAAAATAGTTATCAATTTCACGCTTTTGCTTTTGTTTCTGATAGCCCATCTGCGCCACGTTATTGGCTGAATACATGCTCAAGGGAATGGTGGAACGTTTTTGGCTAAAGCTACCCATCAGGCCAAAATTTTCGGTGAGATGGCCTTCGAGGGTGCCGCGAATGATTTTTTTAGTAAATTCGGGCTGCTCACCTGCCCCGCCTGAGTTTTCAAAATCTTCTTGCTGTGATTTATCAATATGGTAACGAGTCCACGAAGAGCGCGTGGTTTGTGCGGAAATTTTACCGTGCAATTCTTTGCTTGGCGCGCGGGTGTTGGCCTCCACCACACCACCAGTAAAACGCCCGTAAGCTGCTGGTACGTTAGAGTCATAGACAGTAATGCTATCAAGCAAATCCGTATCCAACGCTAAACCTTGGCTACGGCCCGGTGCGGAAGCTAACAGTGCAGGATTATCTTCTGCTGGATCAATATCATTATTAAAACCCACGCCATCGACGATAAAAGCGTTCTGGTAAAACTGCGCGCCGTTAATACTGATATTAGCGGGGCTGATTTCACCGGGCGTTTTGCTGCTCAGCTGTGCGTTATCAAACTGTACGTTGGGATGAATTTTGAGCACGCTACCGATATCGCCATTGCCTGCGGGGCGCTTGGCGATAAACTCTCGATCAAATTTCATCTGGCCCATGCTGGACTCGCGGTCAGCGACTACTACGGCACTGGGCAAATTCATCGTATTGATTGAGGCCGCGTGCTGCGGGTGAATCACTAAAACCTGATGATCCAATGACCACTGGACCTGCGCATCATTCATCAACTGTTCAAGGAGTTGCTGGGCATCACCGCTCAAGCGGGGTGCTGGCTGTGTGGGTAAATGTTCAATACCTTGCACTTGAATACCTACGCTTTGGCTTAGCTGCTGCACGGCTTGTGCCAGTGGCAAGGCCGGTAAGTCAATGGTAACTGCCTGTGTTTGTGTGCTAACAACGCCTAACATCCCTGCTAAACAGGCCCCAACAACCCATGTCCTTTGGCGCTTGATCACACACCACCTCTGCTGCATTGCCTGATAAATAAGGCGGGCATCATGCCATTACCGATAATCATTATCAACAGCTATCGATTAGCATTTAGATTTGTATTGGCGTACTTTTGTTTGCGCAGCAACATGAGTGTGTGGCGTAGATTTTGGGTTTAGAGCAGCAATACCGGTGCGTGGCGTACCTCTTGCATGCTGCTTTTCCCTCCACGGGGCGTCCCGCCTCAAGTCGGGCGCTGCGCCATCCATGGCTGCGCTTGTCGCAGCACGCACGAGGTACTTGTTGAGCAATGGTGGTGTTGGTGAGGCTTGTGTGGGTCTCTTTTCGTAGGGCGGGCACTTGTGCCCGCGCGAAGGTACTTGCCAAACCTGCTGTAACTCATCAGCAATATCAAAGTATTAAAATTGCAAGGTACGGAAAACCCGTACAAGATACTTATAGTGACTCTCTATGCCAAAACGGTTAAAGCGAATATCACGACCAGCGAAATTAGTGAGGTACTACGCAATGAATAAAAATTTTGACTTAGAAGCTATTGCTCATGCGATTGAAGCTGATGCTGGCGAGTCTATTTCAGAG
>JAAZCO010000260.1 GCA_012513235.1 Gammaproteobacteria bacterium | reverse complement strand
TTTTTTGCCTGCAATTTGCTCGCGTAAAGTATCGACCAAAGTTGCTCTGTGTATTTCCCTCTGCTTTTTTTCGAATATTCATGTAGTATTTATATTTATGCACTACATGGCTTTATAGCCATTTTTTTTTGAGGCTTTTTCAAGCAGAGTGAGGCAAAAATGACTGATCGCGTTCAAGTCGGTGGCTTGCAAGTCGCCAAAGTTTTATACGACTTCGTTAACACCCAAGCTATTCCAGGTACCGGTCTAACTGCAGAGCAGTTCTGGGAAGGTGCAACGAAGGTGTTAAAAGATCTTGCACCGAAAAACCGTGCCCTGCTAGAAAAACGTGATGCCTTACAAGCACAAATTGATGAGTGGCACCTTGCACGTAAGGGCCAAGCTCATGACGCAGTAGCCTATAAAGCATTTCTGCAAGAAATTGGATACTTGTTGCCAGAAGCAGCAGACTTTCAAGCCAGCACACAAAATGTTGACGACGAAATTGCTCGTATGGCAGGTCCACAGTTAGTGGTACCTGTAACAAACGCACGTTTTGCTCTAAACGCCGCGAATGCGCGTTGGGGTTCTTTGTATGACGCTCTATATGGCACTGATGCAATCAGTGAAGAAGACGGCGCAGAGAAAGGTAAGGGTTACAACAAAGTACGTGGCGATAAAGTGATTGCTTACGCACGTGCTTTCTTAGACAAGTCTGCACCTTTGGCAGCAGGTTCGCACGTTGATGCAACCGGTTACCGCATCGAAGATGGCAAGCTGGTTGTGAGCCTCAAAGGCGGTAGCAACACAGGTTTGAGCGATGATGCACAGCTGGTTGGTTTCCAAGGCTCTGCAGCTGCGCCGACTGTAGTATTGTTGAAAAACAACGGTCTACATTTTGAAATCCAAATTGATGCCAGCACTATGATCGGTCAAACCGATGCTGCGGGTATCAAAGATGTTCTGATTGAGTCAGCACTGACCACCATTATGGACTGTGAAGACTCCATCGCCGCTGTTGATGCTGACGATAAAACTCTGGTCTACAGCAACTGGTTAGGCCTGATGAAAGGCGACCTGTCTGAAGAAGTGACTAAAGGCGATAAAACCTTTACTCGCGTGATGAATCCAGACCGCGTTTACACTGCTGTGGATGGTGGTGAAGTCACCTTACACGGTCGCTCACTGCTGTTTATTCGTAACGTTGGCCACTTAATGACCAACCCAGCGATTTTGGATGAGCAAGGCAACGAATTGCCAGAAGGCATTATGGATGCATTGTTCACCAGCTTAATTGCTATGCATAACCTGAACGGCAACACCAGCCGTCAGAACAGCCGCACCGGCAGCATGTATATCGTTAAGCCAAAAATGCACGGCCCAGAAGAAGCAGCCTTTGCTAATGAGTTGTTTGCACGCACTGAAGACGTTTTAGGTCTAGCACGTAATACTCTGAAAATGGGTATTATGGACGAAGAGCGCCGTACTACGATTAACCTGAAAGCCTGTATTGCTGCTGCTAAAGAGCGTGTTGTGTTTATTAACACAGGTTTCCTTGACCGCACCGGTGATGAGATTCACACCTCTATGGAAGCGGGCGTGATGGTGCGTAAAACAGCCATGCGCGGTGAGAAGTGGATTGCTTCTTACGAGGATTGGAACGTCGACACAGGTTTGGCGACAGGGCTGTCAGGCGTTGCACAAATCGGTAAAGGTATGTGGGCGATGCCTGACTTGATGGCGGCCATGCTTGAGCAGAAAATTGGTCACCCTAAATCAGGTGCTAACACCGCTTGGGTGCCATCACCTACGGCAGCAACTTTACACGCACTGCATTACCACGAAGTGGATGTATTCGCGCGTCAAGAAGAGCTTAAAGTGCGTCAGTTCGCTTCATTAGACGACATTCTGACTATTCCATTGGCACCTAGCACTGACTGGACTGCTGAAGAAATTCAGAACGAGTTAGACAACAACGCTCAAGGTATCTTGGGTTACGTTGTACGCTGGATTGACCACAGTGTCGGTTGCTCGAAAGTACCTGATATCAATGATGTGGGTTTAATGGAAGACCGCGCCACATTGCGTATTTCCAGCCAGCATATGGCGAACTGGTTACGTCACGGTATCGTGACTGAAGAGCAGATCGTAGAAACCATGCAGCGTATGGCTGTGGTGGTTGACCGTCAGAATGCTAACGACCCAATCTACAACCCAATGGCACCGAACTTTGATGACAACATCGCGTTCCAAGCATCACTTGAGTTAGTACTGCAAGGCCGTGCACAACCTAACGGTTACACTGAGCCTGTTCTGCACCGTCGTCGTCGCGAATACAAAGCTAAAAATGGCTTATAATTTGTAAAGATGTACAGTGTTCACAAGAAACCGCCTTCGGGCGGTTTTTTGTTGCATAGCATTTTGATTAAGTGCTGTTCAATTGTCGCCAAGCCTGCAAAAATAGCCTTGTTTAATAAAAATAATATGCCACCAAGATTGAGTGATCTGCAATAAATATGCAGTGAACAAGCCGCCAATAGTCACTATTGGCATCAATACTTAGGTTGGCTTACTTGAGTAGGAGACACGTTTCATGAGCAGAAGTGATGCCTTTGCGAAGACAGGGCGTACCGCTGTGCAACAAAATATCCAAGGCACGCTGGAGTTTCTGCAAAAATACCCACCTTTTAATCAGATGGATATTGTTCACCTCAGTTTTTTAATTGAAAACTGCCAGTTACGTTTTTACGCTGAAGGCGAAAAAATCATCAGCCCTGAAGATGGGCCGGTGGAGTTTTTCTATATCGTAAAACAGGGCCGTATCTACGGTGAGCGGCGCAAGGGTCAAGACAGCGGTAAAGAAACCACCTTTGAAATCACTTCAGGTGAGTGTTTCCCGATTGCGGCATTGTTAGGTGAGCGTGCTACGCGCACCTCGCATCTTGCTGCTGAAGACACCTTTTGTCTGCTGCTGGATAAAGCGTCCTTTATTAAGCTGTTTTCGCAGTGCAATGCTTTTCGCGATTTTGCCGTGCGCGGCATCAGTAGCTTATTGGATCATGCTAATCAGCAGGTGCAAACGCGAGCTGCAGAAACTTTAGGTTCGCAATACTCGATGGAAACCAGCCTCGCTGAGCTGTCGATGCGTCAACCGATCAATTGTGCAGGGCATTTACCCTTACATAAAGCTGTGCAGTTAATGCATGAGCAGCAAATTGGCAGCTTAGTGATTACTGATGAGTTGCAGCGTCCACAAGGTATTTTCACCTTGCGTGATTTGCGTCGTGTGATTGCCGATGCCAATGCTGATTTACGCCAGCCCATCAGTGAGTTGATGACACTTAATCCATTCCATTTGCCGCCGCATGCTTCAGCCTTTGATGCTGCCTTAGCCATGACTGAGCGTCATATTGCTCATGTGTGCGTGGTGCAAGAGGGTCGTTTAGTCGGAGTAGTGTCTGAGCGTGATTTGTTCTCTTTGCAACGTGTGGACTTGGTGCATTTAGCCCGAGCGGTACGTCATGCTTCGTCGATTGAGGTCTTGGTGCAGTTGCGTAATGAGATTCGCTCGCTAGTGGATCGCATGATTGCCCATGGTGCCAGTTCTGAGCAAGTGACGCGTTTAATCACGTTGCTCAATGACCATATGGTCTCGCGGGTGATTGAGCTGTGCATTGAAGAGCACGGTGATCCGGGCGTTGAGTTTACCTGGCTGGTGTTTGGCAGTGAAGGACGTAAAGAGCAAACCTTATACACTGACCAAGATAACGGTATTTTATTTGAAGCCAGTAGCCAAGAAGAAGCCAATGCGGTACGCCAAAAGCTGCTGCCGCTCGCCCGTGAGATCAACTTAGCCTTAGATGATTGCGGCTTTATGTTGTGCAAAGGCAATATCATGGCGGGGAATGCGGAGCTGTGCTTATCACGTCAAGAATGGTCACGCCGCTTTAGCAAAATTGTCCGTGAAGCCAGTCCAGAAAACTTGCTGTATTCCACTATTTACTTTGATCTGCGTGCGATTTGGGGGCCAATAGAAGGCTGCCAAGCACTGCGTCGTGAACTGTTGTCGATGATCCGTGGCAACGATATGTTCCAGCGCATGATGGCGCAAAGTGCGATTCAGAATAAGCCACCTTTGGGCGGTTTATTCCGCAATTTTGCTTTAGATAAAAAAGGTGCAGAAAAAGATACGCTGGACCTGAAGATTAAAGGCTTGGCGCCCTTTGTCGATGGTGTGCGCGTGTTGGCCTTGGCACATGGCGTGGAAAGCTGTAACACCTCAGAACGCATTCGCCAGTTGGTCAGTCGTGGTGTGATTGAGCGTCTAGATGGTGATGCCTATGTTGAGGCATATCACTTTATTCAGTTGATTCGCATGCAGCAGCATCAGCAACAAGCGCGTAATGACTTGACTTATAGCAACCGTATTTATCCCGATGAGCTCAATCACTTAGATCGTCGTATTTTGCGTGAGTCCTTCCGCCAAGCGCAGCGTTTACAAGCCAGTTTAACCTTCCGGTATCAACTGTGAAGCTGTTCAAATGGTTACGTAAAAGCCCAGAGTTGCGTGAGGCCGATGCTTTGCGCTTAGCCGCATTGCCGGTGTATCTAGCCAGTGAATTGCCGCTAGAGCAACAGCGCTTTGTGGTGGTGGATTTAGAAACCAGTGGTTTAAATACGCTGAAAGATAAAATCCTATCCATTGGCGCTGTCACTATTGATCAGTCGGCAATTGCATTAGGTCAGCAGTTTAGTTGTACGCTGCGCCGTACTAATCATGCGGTTAGTGAAAGTGTTTTGATTCATCAGATACCACCCAGTGAGGTGGCCGCAGGAATACGTCCAGAAAAAGCACTGTTGAGCTTTATGGAGTATGTCGGCAGCAGCCCGCTGTTAGCCTTTCATGCCAGCTTTGATCAGCGCATGTTGGTGCGAGAAATGGATGATGCCTTTGCCTATGATGTACGCCATCCGTTTTATGATGTGGCAGAGATCGCGCCCTTGCTGTATCCCGAGCATGGCATGCGCCTGCCAGGGCTGGATGACTGGGTGAAATTCTTTAATTTGCAGGTGCTACAGCGCCATAACGCCAGTGCGGATGCGCTGGTGACTGCTGAATTGATGCTGATTTTACTCAAGCGCGCGAAGCAGCAGGGCATAAAGACCTTGGCCGATTTGGATATCAGCCTGAAAAACTGGCGTCGACGCCAGCAGAGCGCTATATAAGCCCTGTTAGGGCTTAAGTCAGCACAATACTGATGCAGTACTGCATTGCTCGGTTGCAATACAGCACTGCAGGCCGCCTTACTTCGGCTGGGCTAGAAAGTCCGCCATATACTCATCAAAGCTGCATTCATCTTGCGCTTCAAGCAGGGCTTGCGCTTGATGTGATTGCTCGGCAAGTTGTTGGTAATGTGCAGTTTTGTTGCTATCGAGGGCTGGTTTGCTCAAGGTTTGCGCATGCTGCAGGCTTTGTTTCAAAGCAAATTGACTGAAGCTGCACTGTTGTTCGCGCATGCTGGCGAGTACTTGTGCTGATGGCGTCAAATCTGGGTTGTTGAGCTTTTCAACTTGCTTGCGCAATGCTTCGCTGTGCTCGCTGGTGGCGTAGCTGCTATCGAGTAGCTGCGCGCAGGCTTGCATTTGCTCGAGCAGTTGGTGTCCCCAGTCCTGCATGGCGATCTGTTCATCACCGCGCTGCAATTGCAGGTTAGGTTTGCGACCTTGTTTGACTACGGCTAAGAAGTTTTCCGTCGCGGCTGGACACTCAGCATCACTGAGCAGTGGGCTATCTTGCAGGGCGCAAAAGAGTAAAAACGTATCTAAGAAGCGTGCTTGTGGTAAATCAATGCCCAGTGGCAAGAAGGGGTTGATATCAATGCAGCGTGCTTCAACATACTGCACACCACGTGCAATCAAGGCATCGACCGGACGTTCGCCGTCTAAGGTGATGCGCTTAGGGCGCATGGTCGAGTAATACTCGTTTTCGATCTGCAAAATATTGGTATTGATTTGCAGCCACTCATCACCTTGCTTGCTGCCTATCTTTTGATACTCAGGGTAGGGCTTATTCACTGCGCACAGTAGGCTGTCGGTGTAGCTGCTGAGTTCGTTATAGCAAGGAGTGATGCCGGCTTGGGCATTACTTTGATAACCCAGATCGCTCATGCGTAAGCTGGTTGCATAAGGCAAATACAGGGTGTCTTCATCAAAGCGTTCGAGCTGATGCTCACGGTCCCGTAAAAAGCTGATATCCAGTGCCGGTGAGGCACCAAATAAATACATCAGTAACCAACTGTAACGGCGGAAATTACGGATTAAACCGATATAGCGCGCCGACTGGTAGTCCATGGCTGAGCGTGGATCATTATCTGCTTCACGTAACAAGCTCCACACCGAGTCCGGTAAAGAGAAGTTATAGTGAATACCGGCAATGCACTGCATGGTTTTACCGTAGCGCACAGCCAAGCCTTTACGATAAACGTATTTTAATTGACCAATGTTAGAGGTGCCGTACTCGCCAATGGGTATCTGCTCTTCTTTCGGCAAATGGCCTGGCATTGAAGGGCTCCACAGCACTTCTTGTTCAATATTAGCAACGGTGAAGCGGTGAATATCGTCTAGCTCAGCTAAGGTTTGTGCTGAATCAGGGTGCGCATCGGTAATAAATTCCAACAACGCTTCTGAGTAGTCAGTGGTGATGCTGCCGTGGGTTAGAGCAGCGCCAAGCGCCTTGGGATGCTTGCTCAGCGCTAAGCGACCATTGCGCTCCACGCGTAAGCTTTCACGCTCAATACCATGCAGGCAGTGCTTGAGCTGGGCTAAGGCTTCGGGCTGGCTGAGCAGCGCCAGACGACGAGAATATGTATCGCTCAAGGGGAATTCCTCAATAGGGCATTAGGGCAATATGGGGGCGG
>JAAZCO010000259.1 GCA_012513235.1 Gammaproteobacteria bacterium | reverse complement strand
TTATTTAAAGCGTTAAGCACAAGGTGTTAAGCAAGTGTTGATGTAGAAGGCTAGGAAGGCGCGAAGACTGCTTTCATGTAGGCATAAAAAAACCCCTGATCTTGCGATCAAGGGTTCTTTTTAATTTGGCGGAGGAGGTGACCGCCTTTTAGAGTTAACAGTAACCCTCATGTATTCGCTGTAAGTCACGCTGTATGCCGCTCTTACTCTATCTTTCAGCCTTCCTTGGCTATCTTGAAATATCCGCTGTTAACACCTATTATCAGTGCAGACTTGTATACCAACTTGTATACCGCAAGCGGATTAGGTGCAATGCATGAGCAGCGAAAAAAAGAGCAAGGCAACAACCTCAAGAGGCGTTACTGCGCTAATCAATCAAGGCGTCACCGGGATGCATGCGGCTGGCGATGGTCTATACCTTAGAGTCAGGAGCAAAGGTTCTGCATCTTGGGTATTTAGATACACGCTTAACGGTAAGGCTAAAAATATGGGCATAGGCTCAACTGATGGATTACCACTTGCAGAGGCCAAAGCAGAAGCTGTCAAGTTGCGTGCCTTATTATCGCGTGGCATAGACCCACAGCAAGACAGGCAGGAAAAAGAAGCGCTAGCCGCCGCTGAGGTTGTTACGTTCGACATGGTGGCAGCTGATTACATTGCAATCCATAGTGTCAATTGGGTAAATGCAAAGCACCACCAGCAATGGATCAATACATTAGCGACTTATGCGAGTCCTGTGATTGGGCAGTTACCGCCTGCTGAAATCACTATTCAACACATGCTTAAAATTTTGCGTCCAATCTGGAATGAGAAAAAAGAAACTGCAAGCCGCTTACGCAATCGCATTGAGTTGGTATTAAAGCTGGCACGATCCAGAAAACTTTTCGCCGGCGAAAACGTGGCAGCATGGGATGGTGTTCTTGAGTTTGAATTAGCGAATAACAATGTAAATAAACGCCGTCATCACCCAGCGCTACCATGGGCGCAATCCGGCAAGTTTTGGCAGGCGCTAGAGTCAGAGCAAGACATCGGCGCAAAGGCTTTACAGCTGACCATGCTTACTGCGTTACGCACCAAGGAAATATTGGGCGCGCACTGGTCAGAGTTCGATTTACTAACCAATGTGTGGACTGTGCCTGCAGTGCGTATGAAGGGACGCAAGGGCAAGAAATCAGATCATCGCGTACCACTCAGCACAGCAACCCTAGAGCTACTAGCAACTATTCCAAAGGTTAGCAGCGGCTATTTATTTGAGGGGCGCACAGCAGGCAAGCCAGCCAGTAACATGCTTATGCTGATGAAAGTCAGGCGTATGGATGCTGCCAAACATCAGCAAGATCGTATTGGATGGCGTGACAAAAACGGCGACATAATCACACCTCACGGCTTTAGATCTACATTTAGGGACTGGGCGGCAGAGAACACGCTTACAGATAATATCGTGGTGGAGCAGGCTCTAGCCCATGCTATCGGTGATGCAGTTGAGGAGGCTTACCGGCGTGGTGACCTGCTAGAGCGCCGCCGAGAGCTTATGGAGGCCTGGGGCCAATACGTTACACAGCAAATACTTTCGCCGGCGAAAGAAAAAGTGGCTGCAAATTCCGTTCAATGACGTCACTGAAATACCTGAATAGTGCGCTGTCAATGACCATTAATATGCACCCACTGTAATAAATCATTGGGTGTATATTCGATACCCCTAATGCGTTACGAGTGTCATTTTGGACACCTCGCCAAAATATTTTTAGGCTCCAAGTGTCGAATATGATACCTGTAACCCCTGTTTTCAGCGGCGTCAGGTGTCGTTTATGGACCACTCCTACATTCACCACCAGCTGTCTCTAAACTGTTTGTAAATTCTAACTGTTCACACAGAAAATTATTGCGCTTAGCGTGACTGCTATTGATCCTGCCATGCAGAGATATTAGGCCATCTGTTCTGGTCAACAAACAGTAATGATTTCTAACTCTAAAAACCCTGCTAGTTTGTATATTTATAGCTGAAATCAGTGGATTTTAATTTTTTTTCTTCTACAGCCCACTGTTTACAAGCCTTACAGCTCAAGTTACCGAAAATGTAACGTAACGAGGGTTGACATTTTTAAATCGTTGTTAATATCAGCGCCGCCCTGAGGTAATCGGGGTAGGTGCTGGTGCAGAGCGGTAACTCTACACCAGCTTTCTAGACTAAAAACGACTAGAGATGGATGCGCTCTATCACGCGTTGTTAGGCTACTGGATTGCGCGGTTGCCAGCAATACTAATGATATCCGTCGCTAGATACGCTCGGTGTACAGGAAATATAAAATTGAAAAATTATCCGAAACGTTTTTACCGGCAGCGGGCTGCTGCAAAATATTTTTCCATTAGTGTTATGACTCTTTGGCGTTGGGAGCAGCTGGCAGGATTCCCTGAGCCACTACGCTGTGGCCGCGTCGTTTTATACGATGTATCTGCTATCGAGGCGTGGTTGGTACAAGGAGGTGGGCGTGAGTAAAAAACTAAAACTGCCGTTTGACAGGCGTGGGTCGATGATCGCCCTCCGCAGACAGATGCTGGAGTCCAAGAATTTTTTAGATCTCAGTCCCCAGGCTAAGGTTCTACTGCTGTTACTGCAGGTGCAGTGGCGGGCAGATCGAGCTGTGGGATACGGGGTTCGTGAGGCCGAGGAAAAAATTGGCTGTTCTCGTAAAATTGCTATGCGCGCGTTTTCAGAGTTACGAGAGGCCGGGTTTATCCGTCTTGTTGATGAGAGTCTTTTTTGTAGTCGCCGGCGCTCTAAAACGCGCACCTGGCGTCTAACCTGGATGCCCTGGAATTGTCAGGCGCCCACCAATGACTGGGAAAAAATAAATACAATCAAAAAGGCTGAGTCATAACAGCACAGCTAAAACCGAGCTACTGAGATATTTGAGTTGCTCGGTTTTGAAACGCAGAGCTCAACTAAGAATCTAATTATTTTTCTCAACCGCAAACAGTTTAATCTCGCCCTTATGGACCATGTATGGAAAAGGGTTGATGAGTTTTGGCCCTTTCTTGAGCTGTTCAGGTGTTTGAGGTTTGGGCATCGAAATGTAGTAAACCATCCAGTCAGGCAGGTACTTTGTTAGCCATACAACGTTTTCAAAATCACGAGCCAGACCATAATAGCTATTGCTCCCTTCACTGATGTTTAAGAGCATCTCCATTGCGCTAGTTTCGATAGCTTCACCTGCTTTAAAAAAATAGGCTGGAAAAGGCTGACCTGTTAATTCCTCTGGAGCCATCACAATCTTTTCTGCGGGCATTTTAGTGCCTATATTGAAACGACAAGGCGCGTCTTTTGTGCATAAATCTTCAAACTCTTCCACAATAAGCTTTGCGTAATGACGTGGCTGCTCCCAAGGCATCAATTTTACGTTTAATTTATTTTCAGTAACCTTGAACTTCATGCCGCGCTCATTAAGGCTGCGTTTCAAGCTTTCTATGCTAATAGAGTGCATTTTATCCATTGCATCTTTAGCTGAACTGGCTTGATCCACTGGAAACCAAGCAATTGTTGCGTGGCGGTTCATGGTTAGGGTAGGAGGCCCTGATAACGAGCCTAGCAGCAAGTCCACTGCCATAAAGCCATTCATTCCTGACGATCCCATAGAACTAGGGAAAGCTAGCATGCCACCAGCAAGGCCTACGCCAAGTAGATCAGACGATGTTTTCTCTATGCTCTTCATACTGCCATCTGGTAGTTCAACATCCTCAATGTGAGGTTTTGCAGTTTTTGGAGTATTGATATGCGCCAACATGGACACGTTGTAAGCAAAACTCTTGCCCGCTTCAAATATCTGTACTTGAGGCTCATTTCCACCCGATAAGCTGGCACAGCCTGCGGTTACCATTGCGGCTAAAATAGCCGATGAAAATCCTAGTTGTTTAATAGTCCCTGCAAACATAACGCTCACCTAATTGATTCATGATTACAATTTCAAACTCTTTTAAGCAGTGCAATTATGCGTCTCGGTAATAACTGGTGACCAACATGCCATGAGAGTTTTCTTTACGCAAAATGGTAACGTGCAAGTTTGTCTCAGGATTGCGCCAAACTTCAAGGTTATCATCGCCGTACTTGGCTAACTTATGCTTTAAGAGACTTTCAGGCAGAGCTATTTTACGGAAGCTGTAAGCTCTGTTTGATGTAATAGCATTGAAAAAAGAACGTTCTGGATTGGCAACTGGGTCACGATTTCTTTCATTCAGTCGGGTTTCGTATTGCTCAATAGCATGCCTCGTTATGTAAAGCGGCCCCATTGGCGTTTCCCAGAGCTCTTGGGGGATAAGATTGCCATTGTCTCTTGCATCAATACTGTCAATTTGTTGGGTGTCAGAGCTACCAAACAACGGATCGGTGCGCTGTTGTTTCATGACTTTAATCTGCACACCAAACATAGGGCCTGTTAGAAAAAGACCATATCGGACAATATGTTCTTTGGTGCTTCGTCCTTGCGCGATTTTCTTGATTGCACCGGAAAACACTCGTAACTCATAACCCTTACCGCTGACTGGCTTGCGGCCAAATATCTGCCTCGTAAAAAGCAGGTGCCTTATCGTAATCAATTCGGCAATTAGCGCCTGATCGCTGGACTCACTCCTGAATTGAACGGTAACAATGCCATGATTTTTCAGGCCAGTAGACCAGTGCACATTGATGTTATTTAAAGTCTCGGTCACCACGGGGACGGTGCTAAGTGTCATCACTTCATTCTCTCCCAAGTTTTGCTAGCAGACCCTGACGGGTACTTATGCTGCGTTAATTCCTGATGACTAAGTTATGACAGATTTTGATTGGCGCAAGTGTCAGAAACCTGGCCTAAAGCGCTTTAAGTGCTTGATTGGCGTAGGTCATGCAGTACGGTCACTCACTCACTCACTCACTCACTCACTCACTCACTCACTCACTCACTCACTCACTCACTTACTCACTTACTCAGATGAGTGATTGATGCGATAAAGCCTTTGCAGGGATCGCATTGCATGCCTATAATTTAACTGTTTTTATACCCAGTATTATTCATCGGTGCAAAATTATGCATGTTTCAATGATTGGTTAAAGTTGCAGCGCTACATATATCGCTGATCAGCAGCTTGCTATCCCCCTTTTTCTTGATCGAGTTCCAGCCGGATTTCCATCGCCAGCTCAAGATTATATTGAGCAGACACTCGACCTCAATGAGCTATGCATTAAGCATCCTGCAGCGACGTTTTTTGTGAGAGTTGAAGGCGATTCGATGATTGAAGCAGTCATTAGGGCAGTGGGAAGTTTGGATGTATGTACTGTATGTGCGGGTGAGCCAGTCCGCGACTCTGTCCTCTTGAGTGTCCCTGCGGCTGAACCGGGGACACTTCGGCTCTGCGACGACTGTTTTCGCAGAGCTCCATCCACGAATCAATGAAGCCGCTCTAACCGCACAATCCTTGACAGTCTATCGGTCAGTTCTGCTGACCGACGCTATTCAACATACTTGGTCAGCACGGATGTCTCTGCGTTCATCGCAGCTACTAGATCTGCATAGAACTCACCATTATAAAAATCAAAAACTCAATGTGTTTTTCTTTTTCCGCCATTATCTGATTCAAGAGCTGAAGAGATTGAAATGTTTGGACTTCTTCTGCAGTCTCTCTCAGCGGTTAAGGTCATGGAAAAAATAGGGGCGTGCTACCATATCGCCACCTTTCCCAAAAAGTTTTTCTGCCTTTAGGTATTTGCCATGGATAATGTAGTCATAACGCATTTGGATGTGTACCAGAGCTGGCAAAACCATCTCTTCAATTTCAGTATCGACGATCCCAAGACAAACGCACCTGGGCTGCGCAAGCCGCAACTGGCTGCGCTTTACGCCACCTTGGGGCACCTGGTAGTTGATCCTTCTTCGACAGCCACAGTGGTCATGCCGACCGGTACAGGGAAGACTGACACCATGCTCGCGCTGATCATCGCTGCGAGGATGGCCAGAACCCTGATCCTGGTTCCCTCGGACGCCCTCAGGACCCAGTTGGTGGGCAAGTGCACGGAGATTAAGACGCTCCGCACAGTAGGGGCAGTATCGGACACAGCGCGCAATCCCATTGTTGCAGGCATCGATTCGAAGCTGTCTGAGGAGCGGGTTGCTGAATTGGCTACTGCCAACATCATTGTGGCTACTCCCCAGGCCCTGCTGCTATTCGAGGACGCCGCTTTGGGTGCGCTGGTGAACATGTGCAGCCACCTGATGATCGACGAGGCTCACCATGTCGTAGCAGCCAGTTGGAACAGAATTAAAACAGCCTTCAGGGGCAAACCTTGTATTCAGTTCACAGCGACGCCATTCCGGGAGGATGGTTTAGCTCTGGCGGGCAAGATCATTTACAACTACCCGCTGCGAGATGCGCAGCTTGATGGCTATTTCAAAGGCATCGAGTTCCATCCGGTACGAGAATACAACCTCAAGCTGTCAGACCAGGCCATTGCAGACAAGGCTGTTGGGCTGCTCAGGGCTGACCTCAAGGCCGGGTACAATCATTTGATGTTGGTGCGGTCCAAGTCGCACAAGCGGGCTACAGACCTGTTTGAGATTTACAAGCAGCACGCCGACCTGACGCCAGTCCTAATTCACAGTAAGGTGCCGAACCAAGCCATAGTTATGGCGGAGATCGTCAAGAAGAAGCACCGGATCATCGTCTGCGTCGACATGCTTGGCGAGGGCTTCGATCTGCCTGAGCTCAAAATCGCCGCCATTCACGATCAACACCAAAGTCCCGCGGTGACGCTACAATTCATTGGCCGACTGACGAGGGTTGATGCCGCCCTTGGTGATGCCAAGTTCGTGGCAAACATAGCTAACCAGAAAACCGACCACCAGATGGCAGACCTCTACAAGGAGAGTGCTGACTGGGGTGCAGTCATTCGCAACGTGAGTGAGCAAAAGGTCGGCCGGGAAATTGAGAAGGCGGACTTTAACGAGCAGTTCGCCGATGGGGATGATGCCCAAGTGATTTTTGGGCTGAACCCGAATCCCAAAATCAGCGCCGTGGCGTATCACCTCTCCTGCAAAGACTGGACACCACAGCGAGCGCAGAGTCTGGGTGGACGCAAAGAAACACTGCAGTACATCTCGATCAATGATCAGGCCGATACCGTCATTGCCGTGACTCGACGAGAGACGCTGGTTGGGTGGGCTCAGACCGAAGATATCGTCGATACCAACTGGAATCTGTACATCGCTTTTTATAACAAGGCGCAGAAAACCCTATTCATTCACACCTCAGGTGACGACACTCAGGCAACTCGCTTTCTCAACCTGGTGGCCAAAGACTCTCGTCGCATCAATGGTGAGCCGACCTTCCGTACCCTCCACGACATTAAGCTGATAAAGCTGCAGAACGTTGGCCTGTCCCGCGCCCGAAAAGACCTGCGGTTCACGATGCACGTGGGGCGCGATATTAACCAGGTGATCAGCGACATTGAAAAGGGCAACGCGACAAAATCCAACATCTTCGCCACCGGTTTTGACGATGGAGAGCGAACCACCATGGGCTGCTCGCACAAAGGTAAGATCTGGGAGATGAACTCCTCTCCGATCAACTACTGGGTCGAGTGGTGCAAGCGCATGTCGGTCAAACTCAACGACAACACCATCGACCCTGGTGACGTACTCAAAAATGTCATGCGTGTTGACCAAATCAAGAGCAGATGGCCAGAAGGCCTGTTCTACGCCGATTGGCCTGAGTCGATCGCAATCGAAAACGAGCAAAGGATCTCGCTGTATTTTCAGGGAGAGACTTTCAACCTTCTTGATGTCGAGCTTGGTAAGCCTGAGTACGGTGGCGCGCAGATGCTGGAGATACCAGTATTGGTCGCGGGCAAAGATAGCGAGGAGCGCCGTCTCACTACCATCACCATCAAGCTGTTGAAGGACGGATACAAGACTTCCTGCCCTGGTGTTGAGATCCTTTACCCATACGAAATGCCACTGGACTCTTACTTGGATGGAGAGCCGCTTGTATTGCTCAAGGTCGACGGTTCCATGGTGCAGGGCAACTACCGTCATTACTCGCTCAACAGCGTGGATGTCAAATTACCGGCCGACTTGCTCGAACCATGGAATTGGGGGGCGACGAAAATCCATCAAGAGTCCATGCGTTCGGAGTGACGTGCGGACTCAGTGCAAGGCTTCACCTTCGCCAAGATCGCTGACGAATACTCGATCGTCTTCAACGATGACGGCAAAGGCGAAATCGCTGACTTGGTGGCAATCAGGGAAAGCAAGGACGCGATCTACGTAGACCTATACCACTGCAAGTTCTGCCCAATGAAGGATGGCGTGGCCGCGCCTGGGGCACGCGTCGCCGACGTCTATGAGGTATGCGGTCAGGCGTCCAGATCAGTGAAATGGCTGTATACCGGCGACAAGTTCTTCAATAGGTTGATGGATCGCTACCAGCAATCACTACTCAAAGACTTCGACAGACTCCTGAAAGGCACGCCTCAACAGCTGGAGATTCTGCGCAACAAATGCCACGATCACGAACTGATCTTCAAGTTTTTCATCGTGCAACCCGCAATATCAGCGCAGAAGGTATCGAAGGAGCAGCTTGCCGTCTTGGGAACCAGCTACTCATACATCAAGAGCATCTCGGGATCGGACATCAAGGTCATTGTTAGCCCTTAATTGAATTGCACCAGCGGAATTGCAGTTGATTCCGCAGATGTAATCCTGTGAACTGCGGTTCCGGTACCGACTTCGCTTTTGCAATCACGAGCTTGTGACAGCCTGAAGCGTCCTAAATGTCCAAGGTACTTCATGACAGCTTCTGGCCGATAGCTGCCTTGCATGAATGATTCCACTAGACCAGAAGCGGTGCTGTCCGCAGTCAACAGCAGACTTCGGTATGGACAAATTAGACTCTGAAAACACTTCATAAGTCGATAGCCATGGCCATGGTGTATTCAGCGAGAAACTAGAGTCGGCGCGGGTTTCACTCATGCCCATGGATTGACATCTTTCTTTTAGATTGATGAGGCATTTCTAGATTTAAGCGGTTTAGGCTCAGCTGTGTCGCTGTTAGAGTTTGGTCAAAATATTAAAGATACAGTCGCTCAATGGGTTGGTTTAAGTGTGTGCGTCGGTATAGCACCGACCAAAACGTTGGCAAAGCTCGCTAACCATGCAGCAAAAAAATACCCTGCCACAGATGGTGTTGTTGATCTCACCAAGAACGAGCGACAGCAGCGGCTTCTGGCGATTACACTTGCTACTGATATTTGGGGAGTGGGTCGCAGGCTTGGTAAGCGTCTTGAAATGTTGGGCATTCAAACAGCATTGGATTTATCTAAATGTTCTCCTGCGATAATTCGAGACTCGTTTTCTATAGTGCTTGAACGCACTGTACGCGAACTCAATGGTGAGTCCTGCTTAGACCTAGAAGAGCTGCCACCAACCAAGCAGCAGATCATGTGCAGCCGCTCATTTGGTAGCCGAATTACAACCCTTGAGCAGATGAGTGAGGCTATAGCGCAATACACTGCACGCGCGGCTGAAAAACTCCGACAAGAGAATCAACAAGCCAAGATGCTGACTATCTTTGTCCAGACGAGTCAATTTAAAGAAAGCCACAAAACTTACAGCAACTCAGCAACTGGCGAGCTGATATTGCCGAGCAGTGACACTCGAGAATTAAATGTACTGGCTATGCGATTACTCAAACGCGTTTGGCGAGAAGGCTATAGCTACAGCAAAGGCGGGGTCATGTTGTCTGATTTTTACGATAACGATGCCTACCAGCCGGGTTTGTTTGATGATGTTGAGAAGCGTCCTAACAGTACAAAGCTCATGGCAGTACTGGATGAGATCAACCAAAGCGGTCTGGGTAAGGTTTTTCTAGCCAGGCAAGGAATGCAGAACACTTGGCAAATGAAGCGTGAGTACCTTTCTCCAGCCTACACAACCCGCTGGTCTGATTTACCGAGGGTTAACTAAGAAGCAACGCTCTAGAGCGCTTTATAAGCCACTGCACTTGCGCGAAAAAATATCTAAGTATCATAGGACTTAACAACTGTGCGCTTGATAGAGCTTAAGGTGTAGCACAGGTAAAGCTTTTTTGTTGAGTGGGGTTGTAGATGATGCTGAGATTCCTAATGAATGCGTTCTCACCGCTACAGGTCTGGCGTAATGCTAGGTTTTTGTATGACCTAGACAAGCCATTTCTATTGACAGTTTACCTCGTTGGCCTGCCTTTAAGATTCATGGCTCTTGAGTCATTTGCCGTATTCCTTATTGAGCCACTCCAGCGTATATATTTTCCACAACTGCCTGCATCTGCAGGGTTAGCACTAGGGGATGTCTTAATCATTTTGGCGGTATTGTTTTTAAAGCACTGGCTGTCAGGGGTGGTTTTCATTGCTCTGACGGTAGCGCTGTTTTCAGTGTTTATCGTCGGGGGAATGACTGCTCTACCGGCGGGTACGCTGGTCAGTCTGTTGTTTGGGTTTACGAGTCTTGTCTGTAGCTACCTAAGTGTGCCGATATTTTTACAATTCTCGTTTATTAAACGCTTGGCAATGAGAGTACCTAAGCAGCGTGAGGTGGTTGTTTATAGCGAAGATGATGATGAAGAAGAAGACTGGATTTTTAGAGGCGGTATTGATGCTAGCGGGGGGCTGTCTTTTTATAATTGGAATAGTGATCGATTTGATAATAACTACTAAATTAGTGCCGCAATCTATTTCATTGATCTGATTTACGTCATTCACTTTAGCAAGCGACAGAATATATCGCGCGCTTGCTTGTGGCTGTGGATCTATACAGTATTTATTGGTAGTGTTGGGACAAAATAATCTGAGGTATTTTATGTTTAATATCAATCGTTTTGCTGAAATCCAAGCCAACCCATCGCGCTTTCGTCTCTTAGAGCAGATTCCATTTTCTGCCGAAGATCACTATCCAGTCAAGCTGCGCGAGACTGTAGGCGATGAAATTGCCTTAGCTCTGCTGGATTTTGAAACGACCGGCTTTACGGCGGGCACCGATGAGGTAATTGAGATTGGTTTGGTGCAAGTGGCCTACAGCCCAAGCTTAGAGAGAATTACTGAGATCATCGAAATCACCAGTCAGCTGGAATGTCCTAAGCAAACAATCAGTGAGCTGATTACCAGTATTACCGGTATCAGTAACGAAATGGTTGCCGGCAAACGCATTGATAATACTCATGTGGCGCGTATCGTCAACAGTTCCAGTGTGCTGATCGCGCATAACGCCCAGTTTGATCGTGCCTTCTTTGATATACGCTTCCCTGATATGGCTGATCGTTTGTGGGCATGTAGCGTTAAGGATATTGATTGGCGTACACATGGCTTTGAAAGCGCCAAGCTCGAATACCTGCTGCTCAAAAATGGTTATTTCTATGATGCTCACCGTGCTGCAACGGATTGTTTGGCCATAGTGCAGTTATTTGAAAGCGTACCAAATGCACTACCGGAGCTTTTAGCCAATGCACAGAAAGCTAGCTTTAAGATTCTCGCTAAAGGCGTTTCCTATCCTGACCGTGAAGTGGTGAAGAAACGCGGCTATCGCTGGGATGGTGATAATCGTCACTGGTGGACCATTGTTTCTGAGGATGCTTATGCTGAAGAAACAGCGTTTTTGAATGCGTTGTGTGGCACTGCAGCAGCAAAGAATGTGTTTGAAAAAATCAGCTCATCCTCCCGCTATATCGTCAATAGCGATTGTAAGTCTTGATGCCAAAACACTATTTGCCACCAAGATCATCCTCAAACCCTAAGCGCACAGCGGTAATCACCCGTTCAGCCGTTACGGCGTCTGCCAATTGCGGATATTCTTTTTTGAGCTTGCCAGAGAGCTGCCAGTTATTCTCTTTAAGTGACCGAATAATACGGTTGGCGTCTTGATCAGGCATTTCCAATACCTCTTTAAGCTGCTGCTGAGCACGTTGAAAACGTATTAACACGCGCGCTTCTTCGGCCATTTCTGTGTGTATGGTGTGGGCGACTACGTTGGCAGTGTAGATAACATGCGCAGTTAAATCTGGGTAGCGCCATGCAAACAGAGCATCCTCATATTCATCAAAAATAAAATTGCTGCGTGTGCCATCGGCAAAGGTTTTGATTGGACCAAAACGATAGGCTGTTGCATAGCGCTGCATAAAAGGTTTTGAAAAGCTGTCGAGGGTTTTGTTATAGCCTGCACGAAAGTTAATCGAGCTGGTAATGGTGGCTGATATGGGCAAGATCACGCCATCTGGAATGGCTTGGTCACGAATCAAACTGTCGTTAATCAGAAAACGGTGCAGGCGTCCATTGCCATCGCGCATGGGATGAATATACACAAAGCCAAAGGCGATGACTGCCGCACGGGCCAAAGGTTCTGCGCCACGTGTTACGGCTTCAAAGGTACTAAGCCCATCAAGAATATTAGGCACCGCTGCAAAAGGCGGAGCAATGTAGTGCACTAGGTCTTCACGCAAGGTTGCTTGCCCAACAAAAACAGGGGAGAGGCGCAGCCCTAATCCGAGCGCATCCTCGCCAAGAATACCGGCTTGCAGCGTGCGTAGACTATCGCTGCTTAATGGGTTTTCAATATGGCCGCAATGCTGGGCAATAACATGGGCAAAACGTTGTACTCGATCGGTTTGATCGCTTTCTTTTTCAATTAAAAAGCTAGCGCGCGATTCTTTAAAGGTTAGCCAGCTGGCTGTGCGCATTAAAATGTCTGCGCCAAATTGCTGATCTAAAGCCTTTAATGAGGTTTTCAAGTCAAATTCGATAGCTTTTTGCACAGCAGGAGTGCGGCGTACCAAGGGGCAAAATTCAGCGGACCCTGGCAAGTTATTATTAACACGCCAACGTTTAACCCGTTTTGGTGTCGAGCGCACGAGGTAGGATTGTGCAGGAAGAGCTGTGCAATACGCGCCATTATCCACATCAGGAACATTCAATCGCTGACCGGTTAACCATTCATATAAAAAACCGGTACGTCGTGCATATTGGCCGTAAGGTGCTTTTTGGCACCATGCTTCAATGGGCTCTGGGCCAATGGTTGCAAACAGGCGAGCAAAAAATTCTAAATGGATATCTTCATATTTGAGACCAAATTCAAAATGCCCAGCAAAGCTGTCTTCTGGCTGGTAGCTGGCGGGGTATTGGTTGTCAATACGATCGTCAGTTTCTCGACTAGTGCGCGTCGAACCGATAGTGGATTTCACCCGTAGGGGTTGAGCAGGATTTATTTTATAGCGCTGCGCAAGTGCATTAAAGCCGATTTGCATGGGCTGAATCCTTTATTTTCATACTTTAAACATTAATTTTCTGTGATTCTTGCACGAAAACGTTAATAAATCGATACAAGATTTGAAATACAGTATAGGCAGTGTGCTTCAGCGATTAGGGAGTAGTTGGATTTCCCCTAAAATATAAGTTCGGTAACTGAGTTTTGCGCAATTAGTGCGCAATTTCTTCATTATTTGCTGAGTAAATGAGTTTTTACTCAATTGATGCGCAATTTCCAGTTGTTCTGATAAATAGCCTGTATAGCTTAAACGTTATGCTCGTTCGTATTTTATCGGTTATATGCAAGTAGTTTCAGGCTTAATGCTGGGTTACTTAAGCACACAATGTTGATCTGTAAAGACTTGGTTTGCAGTATGTGGTTTTTACGGCTATAAATGCCGTAAATAAGACCGATGGCAAACCTAATGCTTCCTATCACTGAAAATACAAAGCTTTTACCCTATGGGCAGCTGGCAACCCGACAGTGGTTGCTTGCGCAGGGGGTTGAGGTTTATCAAATCGACAATGCGTTGAAAAGCAAAAAGTTCGAAAGCTTGGCGCGTGGCGTAGTGGCAAGACCCGGCGTGCCTGTGGAATGGCAGGGCGTGTTGGCCTCGCTTTATCGTATGTTTGAATGCCCTGTCTATGTGGGTGGTGCTAGTGCTTTAGCTCAGCATGGCTTGGCTCACTATATTCAGCTGCAAACGGTGGTCGATATCTATGCTGCACAGCCTGCACCCAGTTGGATCAGCAAGCTTTCTTGCAGCCCAGAGTTTCGTTGGCATACGACAGTACAAATATGGGATGCAGAGAAACTGCTTGCCGCCAATAGCTTAAAATCAGTGCCGCTGCATCAGGGCTGCTGGCTACTGGCCTCGCCAGAACAAGCCTACCTAGAGCTATTAACTAAGGTGCCGAGCGTGATCAGTTTTGAGCAAGCAGACAATATCATGCAAAGTCTGGTCAACCTGTCACCACGACGACTTGATGTACTCTTGCATGCTTGCAAGCATGTACTTGCTAAACGGTTATTTTTCTTCTTTGCTGACCGTTATCAGCATGCTTGGCGTAATAAAATCGAACCCAAAAACTATGATCTGGGTGCAGGAAAACGCTCAGTCATAAAGGGTGGAAGCTTTAACAAAGCGTATCTAATAACTGTACCCGAGGCTTTTAGTGGATAGAAATAGTTTGTTTTATGCGCAAGTGCAACTGCTGCTTCGTGTGCTTCCGTTTGTGGCTCAAGAGCCTTGCTTTGCCCTTAAAGGGGGCACGGCAATCAATTTATTTGTACGTGAGTTTCCACGTCTATCTGTAGACATCGGTTTGGTTTTCTTGCCCAGTACAACCAGACAGCAAGCGCTTGAAAGCATTAAACAAGCATGGGCAATCTCTAAATCGTCCGGAATGATTTTCTGAGCTTCACTAATAAGGCTTGAAACAGGCATATTATGCGTATCCTTACGGTATGATTTGTTTCTGATTTTGACACCTGATGTTGTTATTTAAAAGGCATGACAAGGTAGGTTTTATGCGTACGGTTGCCCAAATTAAAGAGCTGCTGCTTGAGCTTGAACATTGCATTGCAGATGATTTAGAGGACCAAGACCTCGATTTCAAACAGTGGGATACGCAGAGCAGGGATAAAGCGGTTAGAACGATCGTCCACATGGCTGTATGCATGGCTAATGGTGGCGGTGGTACCGTTGTGTTTGGTGTTTCTGACCGAGTGATGGGGCAAGAGCAAGCAATTCTGGGTGTACCGCTTGAAGTGGATGTCAATTTGCTCAAGAAAGCAGTGTATGACCAAACTGATCCGAAAATCATGCCGGTTTTTGAAGAGTTGATGGTGCCATACGGTACGGGGCGTGTGTTACTGATGCAGGTACATCCAGGCATGCCTCCCTACACAAACAGTTCTGGTCTTGGCACCATTCGTATCGGTAAAGACTGCCAGCCACTCACAGGCTCACTGCGTAGCAAGATCAGCGTAGAAACGGGTGATACGGATTACACAGCAGAAACTTTAGGTCCAATGAATGAGAAGTTGTTTTCTGCAACAGCCATGGAAACCCTACGCAACCTAGCCAAAGCAGAGCGGGCACCTGAAGACCTTTTACAACTATCTGATTTTGACCTGTTAAATACCTTGGGCTTGATCCGGAATGGACAAGTCACACGAGCGGCAGTGTTGTTGGCTGGTACCGAAGAAGCATTGCGCGAGCACTTACCAGGAGGTGGTTGGACATTCCTACAAATGGCTTCTGATACATCCTATGGCATTCGTGAGGATCAGGTCAGCTCACTACCGCTATCTGTGAAGCGAATTGAAGAGCTTCTCGTGCCTTTTAATCCCATTACCACGGTAGAGCAAGGATTATTCCATTACGAGTATCGTACGTGGCCGGCCATTGCTTTGCGTGAAGCTTTAATGAATGCTTTTTGTCATCGTGATCTGCGCCTATCTGGGCCTGTTATGGTCAAGCTGTACTCAAATCGTATCGAGATCAGTAACAACGGCGGTTTTATCGGTGGTATCAACCCAGATAACATTCTTCATCATCAGCCAGTCGCTCGAAACCCACTGCTGGTAGAAGCTTTAACCCGTTTGCGTTTGGTTAACCGTACTAACCTGGGTATCAGTCGTATGTTTAGCACCATGCTGATGGAAGGGAAGGAGCCACCGGTTATTCGGGAGAGTGGCGAATCCGTTACTGTGGTCTTTTTCCGTCGCGAGTTAAATACTGCATTCAGGCTCTTTGTTACAGAAGAAAATACGGCTGGCCGTGATTTGACTGTCGATAGTCTGATTATCCTGCAATATTTACTCCAGCATCCCGAAATTGATATTGCCACAGTCGCTAAGCTTTGCCAGCGACGTGAAGAAGAGGTCCGTGAAACAGTCTCTGAGCTAGAGCAGCGCGGGTATCTTGAGCACGGTGGCACAGGACGTGGAGCCTACTGGAGTATGCGTCCGGAGTTATATAACCGGTTATCTGATGATGGCAAGGGTGAAGCTCGCAAGCGTATTGATTGGGAAGCAGCAAAAACACGGGTACTTAGTATTTTGATTGAGCGCTTTCGTCGTGATGAGCAAGGGTTGACCAACCAAGAGATTCGTCAAGTCACGCGGTTTGATCGTAACCAAGCGAGACGCTTGATGCAGGAACTGCTGCATGAAAATCAATGCTTGCAGCAAATCGGCGAAAGACGCTGGACACGCTATGAGTATTCTAATGAGGACAAGCATTGATCTGCGCATAGAAATATCTCTATGCGACTTCTATGCGACTTTTGGTAAGCTATCGCATAGTTTTACTTTTTATAACTAGCAGACTGGTTAACGAATTGGTTATTCGTGTATTTGCTCATCAAGCCAGATGTTTTGATGGGCCTGTTTATCTGAACGATCTATGACAAATTATCATTAATCATATTGTTGAAATTTACTGCCAGCGACTTAAGCACCACTTTATTTTTGAAGGGATATCGTTTTGAACAAACAACAACTCGCCGCTAAGATTTGGGCTACCGCGAACCAGATGCGGTCGAAAATCGAGGCTAATGAATACAAAGACTACATCCTCGGTTTCATTTTTTATAAGTACATTTCAGACAAGCTAGAGCAGTTCGCTAAACAGCAGGATTTTAGTGCAGAAGATATCCGCGCCCTCTCAGAGGACGACGCAGAGACAGTTGATTTTATTCGGCGCAACCTTGGTTACTTCATTGCTCATGAACATTTGTTCTCCACTTGGATCGAGCAAGGCAGCGATTTTGATGTTTCCCAGGTGCGTGATGCTTTGTCGGCTTTCAGTCGACTAATCCACCCTGAACATAAGCGCCTATTCGAGGGTATCTTCAAGACCTTAGAGACAGGGTTAAGTAAGCTCGGTGAAACAGCTGCTAAGCAGACAAGTGGACTTCCCACAGTTTCATAGACACTCTATTGCCTCGTTGAGGCGCTCTTTTTCTTCATAATCTGCCGGTGATAACTGGCCTAAATGACTGTGTCTTCTCCGACGATTATAAAAGACCTCAATGTAATCAAAAATATCACTTCGCGCCTCTTCAC
>JAAZCO010000258.1 GCA_012513235.1 Gammaproteobacteria bacterium | reverse complement strand
GTGGATAATTTAATCCTAATGGCACCCGGCGGCGTTGAAGAGCGTGAAACCTACTTCCAAATGGAAGGCATTAAGCGCATGGTCGAAGTCTACGGCCAAGGCCCCATGGGCGTTGAGCAAATGCGCCAAGTGATGACCTTACAACTATTTGATAGCAGCCAACTGCAAGACAGCATTCTCGAAGAGCGTGCAGCAGTTGCCGTGACTCAGCCGGCTAATCTCTTCAGCACTATGCTGGTGCCGAACATGACTGAGCGCCTACATGAAATTAAATGTCCGATTTTGGGCTTCTGGGGTACCAATGACTTATTTAACCCTGTCAGCGGTACCTTTAAAATTTTAGACAACGCACCTCATGCACGCTTTACTCTGCTCAACCGTTGCGGTCACTGGGTACAAGTCGAGCACAAAGAGCTGTTTAATCGCCAGTGCCTGAATTTTCTGTGCGATGACGAGTAAGCGGCTTTTTTAATTTAATTGTAAATGGCAGGAAAAATAATAATGAGCCAATACAAACATCTGCTTAGCCCTGGCAAACTCGGTCCGATTGATTTACGTAATCGTATAATTCTTTCACCCATGGGCGATAACTTTTCAGACCCTGATGGCTACTGCACAGAACAAATGCAGGCTTACTATGAAGCTCGTGCCGCAGGTGGCGCGGGCTTAATCATTATGGGCGTGGTTTCCATCGCTTTCCCACACGGTACGGCTGAACCTTTTCAATGTGCTATCTCCGACGATAAGTACATTCCAGGTCTAGCCAAGCTGGCTGAGCGTGTGCATAAGCATGGCGCTAAAGTCGCTATGCAAATCCAGCACGCCGGTAAAGTGGCAGCGCGTGATTTAGCAGAAGGACGTGACCTATGGGTTCCGTCTATGCCGCGCATGAGCAAAAACAATATTATGTCGTCGCTGACGCAAGAAGAACTGAGCAAGTTTATCAGCTCACAACGCCGCGATAACAACCCCACTATTCGCGTGATGGATAAAGACGATATCGCGCAAATGGTCGAGTGGTTTGCCGCAGCGGCTGAACGTGCTGAAAAAGCGGGCTTTGACGGTGTCGAAATTCATGCCGCGCACAACTATATTATTGCCGGCTTCCTCTCGCCCTATCATAACCAGCGTGACGACGAATACGGCGGCTCTTTTGAAAACCGCGTACGCTTTATGCGTGAAGTGATGCAAGCAGTGCGCGCACGCGTGAGCCCTGACTTTGGCGTTTGGGTGCGCATTGATGCTTATGAGCTGCACACCCAAGGTGGCATTACTTTAGAAGAAGCCAAAAAAGTTGCACAAATCGCTGATGAAGATGGCATGCACGCCATTGCTGTGTCGGCCTACGCCACCATCACTACTGGCTCAGCCTTTACTGATGCGCCTTTGGTACAAAAGCCTGCAGGCTATTTAGACTGGGCGGCGCAAATTAAATCGGTGGTCAATACCTCAGTGATTGCTTTAGGCCGCATTGAGCCTGACGTGGGTAACAAAGCCATTGCTGAAGGTCATTGTGACTTTATTGCCATGGGCCGTAAGTTACTGGCTGATCCAGAACTGCCCAACAAGCTGATGGCAGGTAAACCTGAAACCATTCGCCCGTGCATTTACTGCTATGTGTGCGTGAGTCAGATTTTTATTAACCAACCCATCAAGTGCGCTGCCAACCCCTTTACTGGGCAAGAGCTGCAAAAAGTCATTCTGCCTGCCGCACACAATAAGCATGTCGTGATTATTGGCGGTGGCCCAGCGGGCATGGAAGCGGCGCGTATCGCAACCTTGCGCGGCCATAAAGTTACTTTGCTGGAGCGTAGCAATCGCCTCGGCGGTACTTTATTCTTTGCAGCACTGGCTTACCCAGAAAACGGTGTGCTACTCGACAACCTCACCGCACAAGTCAAAGCGCTAAATATTGATATTCGCTACAACACCGAAGCCACTCCGCAATTGCTCAGCAGCTTAAATGCAGATCAAGTCTTTGTGGCGACGGGTGCGAAACGTGATGCCCCAAGTATTACGGGTG
>JAAZCO010000257.1 GCA_012513235.1 Gammaproteobacteria bacterium | reverse complement strand
TTATGGCCACCTTGGAAGCGGACAACAGCAGCAGCTTGATCAGTCAATAAATCAACGATCTTACCCTTACCTTCGTCACCCCATTGAGTGCCTAAAACGACAACATTCTTACCCATAACCTTTGCCCTCTCGCGCAAATAGGAGGTCGGCATAACCGACTAAACATAACCGCAAGTGCGGCCTAAACTTATAGAGGCTGAACCTGCCAGCCTGAAGAATTCTGTACTAACTGACGATCACAATTGGCTTGCGCTGCATCGCTGTCCACTTGACCAGGCAAGGCTTGCACCACGCGATGACCTTCAGTGCGCAAGGCACAAATCGCTTGCCATAAATCAGCCTGTGCACCCACTGGTGCCCAAATACCGCTGCTTTGCAATACGGCTTGGCGCTGACCTAAGTTGACCAATGTTTTCAAGTCAGTGGAAAAACCTGTCGCTGGACGCGCACGGCCAAATACCGCGCCAATATCATCATAACGACCACCTTGCGCAATCGACTGACCTACACCTGGTACAAATGCCGCAAACACGACGCCGGTGTGGTAGTGATAGCCACGCAATTCACCTAAATCGAAATAGAAAGGTAAGTGCGGGTAACGCAAGATCAAGGCATCAGCAATCACAATCAGCTGATCTAAAGCAGCTAAAACACTGCTCGGTGCGGCAGCTAAAACTGTTTTGGCATGATCGAGAATTTCACGACCACCACACAAGTGGCTGAGTTCATTGAGCATGCCAGCTAAATCTTGAGGTAATGATGCAGTCAAGGCGCTGACTTCATCCACAGCTTTACGCTGCAGCGCATCAAAAATTTGCGCTTCTAGATCCGTTGATAACTGAGCAGCATGTGCTAAACCACGATAAACGCCAACATGACCAAGATCCATGTGGATATCAGCAATTTGCGCTTGTTCAAGGGTGGCTAACATTAAGCTGATCACTTCAATATCAGCGGCTGGGCTGGCATCACCGTACAACTCAGCACCGAGCTGGATTGGACTGCGTGAGCGCGATAAAGAACGTGGACGCGCATGTACAACACTACCGGCGTAGCACAGACGTGAAGGACCTTCACGACGCAAACTGTGCGCATCCATACGAGCTACTTGCGGAGTAATATCTGCACGAAAGCCCATCAGATGGCCTGATTGCGGGTCGGTTACTTTAAAAGTACGTAGATCTAGCTTTTGGCCCGCGCCGGTTAATAACGACTCAAGGAACTCAATATGTGGCGTGACTACAAACTCGTAGCCCCAAGCCTCAAACATATCCAGTACGTCTCGACGGGATGCTTCAATCTGCGCCGCTTGCGGCGGCAGTACTTCTTCGATGCCATCTGGCAGCAGCCAGCGGTCTACCGTTGCCATTGCGCCTTCCTCATTATAAATACGGTTGCCTGCAGAGCACTTTACATGGCCACAGGCGCAAAAAAGCCGGGAGTTTCCCGGCTGCCGCATGATACCACAGATTATTGTATGCATGCTTCTAGCTTTTCTATTGAGCGTCCTCTGCCATGCCTGCAGCCGAGGCAGCGAGCCCTAACTTAAAGCTAGAGCCCACTGAATTTTCAATTTATGGCTTAGCGTGTTCCATATACTTGAAAAACTCGTTATCCGGTGACAACACCATGATATCGCTCTTATCAGCAAAGCTTTCACGATAGGCCATCAAGCTGCGATAAAACGCATAGAACTCTTGGTCCATACCGTAGGCTTTAGCGTAAATGGCTGTCGCTTTTGCATCGCCCTCACCTCGAATTTCTTCAGCTTCGCGGTACGCTTCAGCTAACAAAACTCGGCGCTGACGATCAGCATCAGCACGAATACCTTCAGCCAACTCTTGACCTTTAGCACGGTGCTCACGCGCTTCACGCGCACGCTCTGAACTCATACGCTCAAACACGCTTAAGTTAACTTCTTTAGGTAAATCAATGGACTTAACGCGCACGTCAATCACTTCAATACCCAACTCTTTACGCGCCATGCGGTTTAAAGAGGCAGTAATATCAGCCATTAACTCATCACGCTGACCACTGACCACTTCATGCAAAGTGCGCTTACCAAACTGGTCACGTAAACCTGACTCTAAACGACGTGCTAAACGCTCGTCAGCCACTTGCTTAATACCTGAAGTTGCAGTGTAGTAATGGTCAGCATCAGCCACACGCCACTTAGCAAAGGCATCAACCATCACGGCTTTCTTCTCCAACGTTAAAAAACGCTGAGTCGGTGCATCAAGGGTCAATAAGCGCGCATCAAAAAGACGCACTTGGTTTACATAAGGTATTTTAACGTGCAAACCAGGCTGCACGTCGGTTTGCTCTACCTTTCCAAATTGCAGTAAGACCGCGCGCTCGGTTTGCTGAACAATATAAAAACTGTTCCACGCGACCAACGCGAGTACGGCACCTACAATTAAAACAACTGTCGATTTATTACTCATTAACGGCTACCTCTGGCACGTAAATCACGAGTCAGCGCATCGCTGCCTACACGAATCGTAGTGTCCACTGGGCTGCTTGTGCTGCTTGTAGAACTGTTCGTTTTTTGTGATGGCGCATTGCGGCCTTCCAGCATTTTATCCAATGGCAAATACAGCATACTGTTTTGACCTTGGTCGCCGGTTAACAATACTTTGCTGGTGTTACTCAGCACTTCTTGCATGGTCTCAATGTATAAACGCTGACGTGTAACTTCAGGCGCTTTACGGTACTCAGTCACCAATTTAGTAAAGCGATCTGCCTCACCCTCGGCACGCGAGATGGTTTCATCACGGTAACCATTAGCTTCTTCACGCAAACGCTGCGCCTTACCACGTGCTTCTGGAATCACACCATTGGCATAGGTTTCAGCTTGGTTCTTTTCACGCTGCTCATCTTCACGCGCACGAATCACATCATCAAATGATTCTTGTACTTCACGTGGTGCTTGAGCGTTTTGTACGTTGACCTGTGTGACAGTAATACCGGTACGGTAGTTGTCAACAAAGCGCTGTAAACGCTCCTTCACTTGTACAGCTAAGACTTCACGACCTTCTGTCAGTACCTGATCCATCGCAGTGGAACCCACAACGTGGCGCAGCGCACTTTCAGTGGCTTGCTGCAGGCTTAACTCAGGCGCATCAACGTTGAGCACGTAGTCTTGCAAGTTGCTGATTTTATACTGCACGGTCAATGGCACTTCGATGATGTTCTCATCTTCAGTTAGCATTGGTCCTTGACGTGTATAAGCACGCTCGCGAGTTACGTTTTGCTCGTACTTACGATCCATCGGCGGGAAGTAAATGTTCAAACCCGGGCCGACTGTTTCGTGGTACTTACCTAGACGTAAGATCACTGCCTGCTCTTGCTCATCTAGCGAGTACACTGCGGTGTATAACCACATCGCAGTTAATGCAGCTAAGACAACAGCAACTAGACCAAAACCACCACCGGAGCTTTTTGAGCCGGGTTTCTTGGGTCCGCCAAACAGGCTTTTTACGTTGTCCTGCAGTTTACGGAGGGCTTCATCAAGATCAGGTGGTCCTTGTTTCTGGCCACCGCGCTTATTGCGGTCACCCCAAGGATCCTGATTGTTTGAATTACCACCCGGCTCATTCCAGGCCATAGTGTTCTCCATCTA
>JAAZCO010000036.1 GCA_012513235.1 Gammaproteobacteria bacterium | reverse complement strand
TACACCCCGCCACAGCAGGTCGAAGCGGTTATTTTGGACTGGGCTGGCACCGTAGTCGATTTTGGCTCCTTTGCACCGACTAAGATATTTGTCGAGGCTTTTGCCAGTTTTGGTATTGAGATATCGCTGCAGCAAGCTCGTGGTCCTATGGGTATGGGCAAATGGGATCATATCCGCACCTTGTGCAATGAGCCTGCTATTGAGGAACAGTTTCAAAAAGTTTTTAAACGTCTTGCCAGTGATGCTGATGTCACTGCTATTTATGAGCGTTTCATGCCGTTGCAAATTGCCAAGGTGGGTGAACACTCTGAGATCATTCCTGGCGCACTTGAGACGATCGCTGAGTTGCGCGCCAAGCAGATAAAAATTGGCACCTGTTCAGGCTATCCCAAGGTGGTGATGGACAAGGTTGTTAGTCAGGCGGCGCTTGCTGGTTATCAGCCAGATCATGTGGTCGCTTCGGATGAAGTTGTTAAAGGTAGACCGAGTCCAGCACAAGCTCTCGCTAACGTGATTGCCTTAGGCGTTGCGGACGTTGCTGCTTGCGTAAAAGTTGACGATACCGAGCCGGGTATTTTGGAAGGGCGCCATGCGGGCATGTGGACGGTTGCCTTGCGCTTTTCTGGCAACTTTCTTGGTCTGACCTTTACAGAATTTAGTGCGCTAAACGAATCTGAAAAAATGCAGCACAGAAAACGCATTGACCAGTTGTTCGCTCCATGTCGTCCGCATTTTCTGATCGATACCATTGCTGACTTACCTGATGTGATTCAGCGGATTAATCAGTTGCTTGCCAAGCAAAAACTGCCTCAACAACTTTAATTAAAAGGAATATAGCTATGTTGAAGTTCACACGTTCCGTAATGGCTGCAGCTATTGGTTTAAGCTTTTCCGCTAGTCTATGGGCAGCGACTGATCTAACCGTATACACCGCACTTGAAAACGAGCAATTAAAAACCTATAAGCAAGCCTTTGAAGCCAAGCATCCAGATATTAATATCAATTGGGTACGTGACTCCACTGGCATTATCACAGCAAAACTACTGGCTGAAAAAGACCGCCCAGTCGCTGATGTGATCTGGGGGCTGGCTGCTTCAAGCTTAGCGGTTTTGGATAACCAGCAACTGTTGCAAGCCTATGCGCCTGAGGACCTTGAGCACATTGGTGATAACTATCGCGATGCGGCCAACCCACCGGCCTGGGTTGGCATGGACGTTTGGGCTGCAACAGTCTGCTTTAACCCGATTGAGGCGAAAAAGCTCAATCTAGAAAAACCGTTATCTTGGGAAGACCTGACCAAGCCTGAATATAAAAACCGTATTGTTATGCCCAGTCCAGCCTCTTCAGGAACTGGCTTTCTGGATGTGAGTGCTTGGTTACAAACCTTTGGTGAAGAGCAGGGCTGGAGCTATATGGACCGACTGCATACCAACATAGGTCAGTATGTGCACTCGGGCTCTAAGCCTTGCAAAATGGCCGCTGCGGGCGAATATCCGATTGGTATATCCTTTGAGTTTCCTGCTATCCAGCTCAAACGACAGGGTGCACCTCTAGAAATAATTTTGCCTAAAGAGGGGCTGGGCTGGGAAGTTGAGGCCACTGCGATAATGAAAGGCACTCCGCATTTGCAGGCCGCACAAAAACTAGCAGATTTCTCAGCTAGCGAGCAAGCCATGCAACTCTATGCCGCTAACTTTGCTGTACTGGCCAACACCAAAGTGCCCGCACCACAAACTGAATTACCTGCAGATTACGCGCAGCGCTTGATTAAAAATGATTTTATCTGGGCCGCTGAAAACCGCGACCGCATCTTGAGTGAATGGCGCAAGCGCTATGATGGCAAAACCCAACAATGATTGAACCTACTTACTGTGAGAGCACACATGAATACAGGATATGATCTCGCCATTGTTGGCGCTGGCATTATTGGTTTATCGCATGCTTATGCAGCGGCTAAGCGCGGCCTGAAAGTAGCAGTTTTTGAGCGTACTAACACCCCTTTAGGCGCATCGGTACGTAATTTTGGTCAGGCACTCATTATTGGCCAGTCGCCTGGCGAAATGCTCCAGTTGGCCAAACACAGTCGTACGCTCTGGGGAGAACTGGCGACCCAAGCAAAATTTTCAGTCAAGAAAAAAGGCACCTTGTTATTTGCTCGTACAGAGGCTGAAGAAAACCTTTTGGAGGCTTTTTGTAATGGCCGCGCCAAGGAGTATGACTACCGCGCCGAGTTACTTAAAGGAGCAGAGTTGGCAGGCCTGTACGGTGGGCGTTTTGCTCATCACCGCGCTGCGTTACATGGACTTGAAGATCAGCAGATTTATTCGCGCGAAGCCATTCCTAGCCTAGTCAGCTATCTGGATAGTTTCGAGAACGTCAGTTTTCACTTTTCTACCTTAGTGAGAGACATTGATCCCGATGCCGGTAGGCTCATCACCACTGCAGGTCAGTTTACTGCCGAGCATATTTTGGTCTGTTCGGGTCATGATTACCAAACACTGCTAGCTGAACAGATCAGTCAACTAGAGCCGCAAGTCTGTCGATTGCAAATGCTGCGCGTCACTCCAGAGCAGCCCTTTGATTTACAACATGCGATTCTCACTGGGCTGAGTTGCATTCACTACAATGCCTTTGCTGACTTGCCTGAGGCCCAAAGCGTTCGTGAGCAGGTGCAGCAGCACTCACCATTGTTAGAAAAGTACGGTATTCACTTGTTAGCCAGTCCGACTCCTTATGGCGACATCATCATTGGCGATTCCCATGATTATCAGCAGGATCCCATACCTTTCAACAGTGAAGAAGTTGATCAGTTATTAATTGAGCTGGCGCAACACACTCTAAATACTAAGGTAAAGGTTAAGGAGCGTTGGCAGGGTATTTACGGCTCTCGTGGTAAAGAGCCTGTCTCAGTTCTGCAAGCGCACCCTAAAGTGACCGCAGTGCTGATGCGGACGGGGTTGGGAATGAGCGTAGGGCCAGCCCTTGGCGAGCGTACTATTGCTGCGCTGCTAAATGAGTCAAGGCCGGCAATCGCAGTAGGCTCGTGATATCAGTGCCCTTTAAGATGTTATATAACCTTCTAAGGGCACTGAAAGTATTACTTGCTAAGCTTAGCAGCGATTTGCGCTACATGAGCACCCTGATGGCGGGCAATGGTGAGCTCACGAGCATCCGGTTGGCGCGAACCATCACCGCCGGCATAAGTCGATGCGCCGTAGGGTGTGCCGCCACTGACCTGAGAAATATCAAACAACTCTGGTGTGGTGTAACCGATTGGCACAATGATCATGCCGTGGTGGGCCAATGTGGTCCAGGTTGAGGTGATGGTCATTTCTTGGCCACCACCGGTACCGGTTGAAGTAAAGACACTGGCCACTTTACCGGCCAACGCGCCTTTCGCCCACAGACCACCGGTCTGGTCAAAGAAGTTGCGCATTTGTCCGCTCATACTACCGAAGCGGGTTGGCGTACCCACGATAATGGCATCGTAATCAGCCAGCTCTGCTGGTGTTGCTACTTCTGCTGCTTGATCGGTTTTACCACCGGCATTTTTAAAAATGTCCGCATCCATGGTTTCTGGAACACGCTTAACCGTGACCTCAACTCCAGCTACGCCACGGGCGCCTACGGCTACGGCATTGGCCATGGTTTCGATATGGCCGTACATGGAATGATATAAAACTAATACTTTTGTCATTGTGTTTCCTCTTCAACAATAAAATTAATTATGCCGCTATTTTTCTAATTAAGGTGTTTGCGTCCGTGTGGACGATCAAAACCTAACACCGGCCCTGCGGGCACGACACCGGTTGGGTTGATGGTGTCGTGACTGCGGTAATAATGCTCTTTGATATGGGCCATATTGACCGTTTCCGCCACACCCGGCCATTGGTAGAGTTCGCGCATATAACCAGCTAGGTTCGGGTAATCTTCAATCTGTTTAAGATTGCACTTAAAGTGTCCGTGGTACACCGCATCAAAACGAATCAAGGTGGTAAATAAGCGCCAGTCTGCCTCGGTGATCTGGTCGCCCACTAAGTAGCGCTGCTTGGAGAAACGGTGTTCAAGCTCATCCAGTGCTTCAAACAAGGGAAACACTGCCAGCTCGTAGGCTTTTTGGCTGGTGGCAAACCCCGCTTTGTAGACACCGTTGTTGATGGTGTCGTACACATGCGCGTTGATGCTATCAATCTCGGCACGCAGCGCCTCTGGGTAATAATCACCAGGCTTCGCACCAATCTCATCAAAAGCTGAGTTGAACATACGAATAATCTCAGATGATTCGTTGCTCACCATCACATTTTGCTGTTTATCCCAGAGCACTGGTATGGTTACCCGACCACTGTATTTAGGGTCAGCAGCGGTATAAATCTGATGCATGTAATCGGCGTGGAAGATGGGGTCAGCCACCACACCATCGTCTTTAGCAAAGGTCCAGCCATGCTCGCGCATAAACGGATTGACCACTGAGACTGAAATCATTGACTCCAACCCCTTGAGTTTGCGAAAAATCAGCGTGCGATG
>JAAZCO010000256.1 GCA_012513235.1 Gammaproteobacteria bacterium | reverse complement strand
TTCTGGGCCTGGGTTACCTAAGCCGACGATCAGTTGAACAGCATTCACTACGGGAGCTCCTTGTCTTACAGGTTAAACAGCGAGAAATTACTTCTCTTCTGCTTCGCCTTCAGCTGCTGCATCAGCAGGCTGATCTTGTTCAGTATCTTCAACAACGTTGACACGTGCTTCTTGTACGCTGGCAACTGCAATGTTGTTATCGTGCGCTAGGGCAGTGAACTCAACACCTTTAGGTGCAACAAGGTCAGCCAAGTGAACGATTTCACCAAGGTTAACATTAAGCATGTCAACTTCGATTGCATCAGGCAGGTCTTGTGGTAAGCAAGTCACTTCCAGTTCAGTTGCTAGACGGAAGATATCACCACCGCCTGTTTTCGCGCCAACACAGTTCTCTTCGTTCAGTAATAATACTGGAACGATGGTGGTCAGTTTCTGGCCAGCAACAACACGGATAAAGTCAGCGTGCATAACAAAGTTTTTTGCTGGGTGACGCTGCAGCGCTTTGATCAATACGCTTTCTTTTTTGCCATCAATGTTCAAGGACAAAATGCTGCTGTAAGCGGCATCGTTGAGTAGCAATCTTGCTACTTCACGAGTTTCTAGGCTTACAGAAACAGGTGTTGATTCACCACCGTAAACTACTGCAGGAATCAGGTTCGCATTACGACGTAGGCGGCGGCTCGCACCTTTCCCTAAGTCGTTACGTGCTTGTGCGTTAAGTGTAAAATCGCTCATGTGTATCTCTCCAGAAAAACAACAACGCCCGCCAACTTGCGACCAGTGACGAGCGGGGTTGTTGAGGCCTAAATAGTGTTAGGCGGTTGTTGATTGCGCCGTGTTCAACGGAACATTGCGCTAATCGATTCTTCATTGCTGATACGACGTACAGCTTCAGCAACCACCGGGGCAATGTCGAGTTGACGAATGCGCGAGCAGGCTTGAGCGGCAGCGGACAGCGGAATAGTGTTGGTAATCACAATTTCATCAAGCAGTGAGTTTTCGATATTCTCGATCGCTCGGCCGGAGAAAATAGGGTGTGTGCAATAAGCAAGCACTTGTGATGCGCCACGATCTTTTAAAGCTTTAGCAGCGGTGCATAAAGTACCTGCTGTATCGACCATGTCATCCACTAGAATACAGGTACGGCCTTCAACATCGCCGATAATGTGCATTACTTCAGACTGGTTAGCTTTGGGGCGACGCTTGTCAATAATAGCAAGGTCAACACCTAGAGATTTGGCGACAGCACGAGCACGAACGACACCACCAATATCCGGAGACACAATCATTAGATTTTCAAAGCGCTGGGCTTGGATATCATCCACCAGCACTGGAGAACCGTAAATATTGTCAACTGGGATATCAAAGAAGCCTTGAATTTGGTCAGCATGCAAGTCAACAGTCAGTACGCGGTCAACACCAACACCTGACAACATATCAGCAACAACTTTTGCGCTAATAGCTACACGGGCGGAGCGAGGACGACGGTCTTGACGAGCATAACCAAAATAAGGAATCACTGCTGTGATGCGCGACGCTGAGGAGCGACGGAATGCATCAATCATCACAATGAGTTCCATGAGGTTATCATTGGTAGGTGCGCAAGTTGGCTGGATTAGGAATACATCCTTACCACGTACGTTTTCGTTGATTTCCGCACTGATTTCGCCATCGGAAAACTTACCGATAGATGCATCACCAAGTGGGATATAAAGTTGCTCCGCTACACGGCGGGCGAGGTCGGGGTTTGCATTCCCCGTAAAGATCATCATCTTCGACACGCGCAGTACCTGTTTTTTACTGAGGGTGAACCTGACGCAAAAAACCTTCGTAACTTCGCGATTAACGCGAAACCACGAAGGTTTCGGAATATGGCAGGGGCGGCTGGATTCGAACCAACGCATGGCAGGATCAAAACCTGCTGCCTTACCGCTTGGCGACGCCCCTATAGATTTTTATACTATAAAATCTAAAAATTAGTTTTCAGTTAAGTTTTGTAATTCACGGTGCAACATCGAAGTGTTTGCGCCCTGTGCTACAAAGCTTGGTAGTGACTCTGAAATCTGGGTTGCTATGTTAACAGCTTGTTTTTTATTTTGCAAGCTACCAAATATACAACTTCCGGTTCCAGTTAATCGAGCTTCAACATATTTGTTTAGCAAGATCAAAGCGTTACGTACATCTGGATAACGCTTCTCAACTACTGCTTGGCAATCATTGTGACCGCTTTGCTTGAGAACGGTGCGTATATTAGTCAGGGGAGTGTTACGTGTCAAGCACTTATCTGAAAATACTTTTGCGGTGCTGATTGAAACAGGCGGGACAGCCACTATATACCAAGGTTCTGGCAGCTCTACCGGTTGCAGTTTTTCACCCACACCTTGTGCAAAAGCAGCTTTGCCCATGACAAAAACGGGAACATCAGCGCCTAAACTCAAGCCCAGTTGCGCTAAAGATTCTAATGTTTGCTGTGTGCCCCAGAGGTGATTAAGTCCGACTAGAGTAGTGGCAGCATTGGAGCTACCACCGCCAATGCCACCGCCCACCGGTAATTTCTTGTCCAGCCAAATATCAGCACCTTGTCCTGTACCGCTGTGTTGCTGCAGTAAACGAGCAGCCCGCACAATCAAATTGTCGTCATGGGGCACGCCGGCAATCTGTGTATGCAAAATAATCTGTCCGTCGTTGCGGGGATTAAAGTGCAGGGTGTCGGCGTAATCTAAAAATTGGAATAAAGTTTCCAGTAAATGGTAGCCATCAGCACGCTGCCCAACGATATGCAGCATTAAATTCAGTTTAGCGGGGGCGGGTAGGCTTAACTGCGCTGCAATGCTGGGCTGCGAACAGGAGTTTGGGTGTTGTGCGTGCATAAGATTACTGACCTAGCTGCCGTGCTTGCCATTGTTTAATCACTAAAGTGATGTTTAAGTTTGCGCCACTGAGCTTAATGCGCTCAGGCATAGCCAGGCCATTTTCAATGCGATAACTCAAGTATTCAATGTGCCAGTCATCTTGTTCTAGGCTAGCTAGGCGGCTATCGCTATTGAGTTGCACTTTGCTCTTGCTCTGCGGTGCAGGTAAGCCACGCACCCACCACAGTAAATTCTCAACCGGTAAGCTCCAGCCCAGCTGCTCTTGCATTAAAACTTCAGCAGAGTGCGCTTGGAAAGTGCCGCGATTAGCTATGTCTAAACTGACAGCGCCTTGGCGACCGGTCAGGCGGGTTGAGCCTTGGCCGAGTGGACCGGATAAGCGGATATCAAAGTAGTCTTGGCGTTGTAGCCAAAACAACACCGCGCTACCTGAGTCTTGCGCGCTACGAATGCCAAGTTTGCCATTGATTTGCCAAGCATCAATGGGAGTGATCGATTTTTTATGGGCTTGCCAGGAGCTTGGCTTGCCGCTACCAGCCACTTGTTCCTGTGAGGAAAAGTGGCTGCAACCACTGAGGGCTAAGAGTAGGCCTAATACCATTAAGCTAGAAAAACGCATGGATTTATGGCTCCTTATCCGTGAGGCGCTGGATGGTTTCGATTAATACAGTGTCATTGGGCTGGGCTTTAAAGGCTTTGTTCCAGATTTTGCGTGCTTCAGCGCGTTTATTTTGTTGCCATAGAACTTCGCCAAGGTGAGCGGCAACTTCTGCGTCAGGGAAACTTGCAAAAGCCTCGCGTAACAAGCGTTCTGCGCTGACAAGATCACCCAGGCGGTAATACACCCAGCCTAAACTGTCGGTAATAGCGGCATCGCTGGGTTCCAGTTCATGAGCTTGCTCAATCAGTTGGCGCGCTTCTTCTAGGCGGTCGGTGCGATCGGCTAAAGTATAGCCAAGTGCATTGAGCGCCAGAGCACTCTTCGGATTACGCTTAATAATTAAACGTAAATCCTGTTCCAATTGTGCCAAATCGTTGCGCTTATCAGCGATCATCGCGCGGGTATATAGCAGGCTTGGATCATCAGTGAAATCATCCAGCGCTTGGTTGATACGCAACCATGCTGTTTCAACCTGGTTATTATTAGCCAGATTTTCAACTTCAATTAAATACAGTTGAATCGCCAGGCTCGGCTGCTCAATGCGCTGAGTGTCAAAGTATGTGGTGGCTTCTTTTAAACGCTGGTCAGCCAGCAGCAAAGTGATAATGCGTTGCTGTGAGGCTAGGTAACCTTCTACAGGTTGCACTGCTTTGTAAGCCTCGATGGCTTGCTGTGTACTTTCTAGCTCCTCAAAAACGCGGCCTAAATGGAAATAAGCGGCATTCGTATGGCTGCCGCGCTCGAGAAGTTCCTCTAAATACACTTGCGCTTCGCGCCAAGCATTTAAATCCATATTAATAAGTGCAAGCGAGAAGCGTAAGTCATCGTCATTGGGTGACTGTTGTAACAGCTCAAGAAATTCTGCGCGCGCCTCTTCTAAACGGTTTAACTCAATCAGATGGCGAGCGTAGGTCATGCGCAGGCGTGTATCGTCAGGGTACTTTTTCAATGCGTTGCGTAATAAAGGTAAGGCTTCTTCGCTGCGATTGAGTTGGCTTAACAGACGAGCTCTTAATAGTAGCGTTGCGGGTACTGCATATTTTTTAGGTTGCTCTTCAAGGAGTTGTAAAGCTTCTTCGCTACGCTCGTCTTGGCTCAGTAAAATCGCTTTGCTAAATAGTAGTTGTTGATTGTGTGGGTGTTTGATGAGCAGACGATCAAAGCTTTGTAGTAGCGCTTGTCGAGTTTTGTCATCAGACTGAGCTGCGGTGAGCGCTAGAAAATCAAATTGGGTGTCACCTTGGGCGGCAAGTACTGTCTCCATACGTTGCAAGGCTTCATCAAAACGTTGCGCTTGGGCCAGTTGAATAGCAGCGTAACGTTGCGCTTCTAAGTTTTCAGGTGCAGCATTAGCCCAGATCAGAGCACTCGTGAGTGCGCGCTGCTCTTCACCAAGATATTCCGCAATGCGAAAAGCACGCTCGGCAACACCAGGGTCGCCTGTGAGTTGCGCTTGTTCGCTGTAGTTGTCCGACGCGATATCAAAACGATCGCGCTGCCCAGCAATCTCAGCCGCTAATAAACTGATCAATGTGTCAGGTGAAAAATCCACTGTGCTTTGATCGGTAGTATCATGGCTGGTTGCAGGCGTATGTATGTCGTCTAGGCTGGAATCATAATCCGGCGCTAGGACTTGGCAGCCTGATAAAATCAAGCTGATGGAAATAAGGCTTAAATATTTATTCATAAGTACAAGGCAAGACAAGTTAGAATAGCTGCATCATGACACATGCAGAGGCAACACGCGCGGCACTCTAAGTTTGAGCTTCACCTTGAAGCGCTGCTAAAGTGGGTGGCTGTGCATGTAATGGTCTAAAATATATGCTTTTTCTTACGCTTAGTATTGTGTTTTGTTTGGGGAGGTTGTTCTGAAGGCTTTGAAGTAGGACAATCCCCTGCTTTAAATCCCCTTTAGCGACGTTGCATGGCTTTTATTGCACTTGGAATTAATCATAAAACGGCTTCTGTGGCGGTCCGCGAGCGCGTGGCCTTTAGCCCAGAACAATTAGTTGAGGCGTTGCGTCAGCTATGTCGCGTCGTGGGCAGCCGCGAAGCAGCGATTTTGTCGACCTGTAACCGCAGTGAACTCTACTTAGAAGTGGAGCATGCACAGCCGCAAGCTGTGCTTGAGTGGTTGGCGCAGTTTCATCAGGTGCCAGTGGAGGACCTGCAAGCCTGCGCTTATGTCCATCAAGATGATCAGGCAGTGCAGCATATGATGCGCGTTGCTTGTGGTTTGGACTCACTGGTCTTGGGTGAGCCGCAAATTCTTGGGCAAATTAAGTCTGCCTATGCTGTGGCGCGCGAGGCTGGCACCTTGGGGCCAATTTTAGGGCGCTTATTTCAAGCCACCTTTAGTACAGCTAAAACTGTGCGTACTGATACGGCGATTGGTGAAAACCCGGTGTCAGTGGCCTTTGCTGCGGTCAGTTTAGCGAAACAGATTTTTACTGATATGAGCCAAAGTCAGGCTTTGTTGGTGGGTGCTGGTGAAACCATTACTTTGGTAGCGCGGCACTTGTTTGAGCAGGGCGTGAAGAAAATTGTGGTCGCCAATCGCACCTTAGAGCGTGCCACTGCCTTAGCAAGTGAGTTTGGTGCCCAAGCAATTTTGCTATCAGACATCCCTGATGCGTTAGTGAATAGCGATATTGTGATCAGCTCGACAGCAAGCCAGTTACCTATTTTAGGGAAAGGTGCGGTTGAGCGCGCATTAAAATTACGTAGACATAAGCCCATTTTTATGGTCGATATTGCCGTGCCGCGCGATATAGAACCGCAAGTGGGTGAGCTCGATGACGTGTATTTATACAGCGTTGATGATCTGCACGAAGTCGTGACTGAAAATTTAAAAAGTCGTCAAGGTGCAGCTAAAGCGGCAGAAGAGTTAGTGGTGCGCGGCACCTCAGATTTTATGCAGCGTATGCGTGAGCTCGAAGCTGTCGATGTGTTGCGTGCTTATCGTCAGCAAGGTGAGCGTTTACGTGATGAAGAGTTGGCGCGAGCACAACGTGCTTTAGCTAACGGTACATCGCCTGAAGATGCCTTAGCGGCTTTAGCGCGCGGCTTAACAAACAAATTATTGCATGCACCCAGCGTACAATTAAAACGTTTATCTGCTGACGGTCGCTGTGAAGCGCTGGCTGTTGCGCAGGAATTATTTGGTTTAACCACAGGTGACACGAATTAATGAAAGCATCATTAGTCAATCGTTTAGACCGTTTGCAGGAGCGCTACGAGGAGCTCACTGCGCTGCTGGGTGATGCGCAAGTGATCACTGATCAAAATAAATACCGCGCTTACTCCAAAGAGTATGCCGAGGTAGAACCTGTAGTCATGACCTTTCAAACCTGGCGTAAAACCAGCAGCGATCTTGCTGAAGCGCAAGGCATGCTTAAAGACCCTGATCTGGATGTGCGCGAGATGGCGGTTGAAGAAGTGGCTGAGTGCCGTGCTGCTTTAGAAGTCATTGAAGCTGACTTACAACGTTTGATGTTGCCTAAAGACCCTAACGATGGCCGTAACGTTTTCCTTGAAGTGCGCGCGGGCACCGGTGGTGATGAAGCAGCGATTTTCGCGGGTGATTTATTTCGCATGTATTTGCGTTATGCCGAGCGTATTGGTTGGCGGGTAGAGATTTTATCTGAACATGGCGGTGAACACGGCGGCTTTAAAGAAGTCATTGCTCGAGTTGAAGGTGACAATGTCTACGGTCGCCTGAAGTTTGAATCGGGCGCGCACCGTGTGCAGCGAGTGCCAGAAACTGAATCACAAGGTCGCGTGCATACCTCGGCCTGTACGGTCGTGATTCTGCCTGAACCCGATGAGCAGGATGCGATTGAAATCAATCCGGCGGATTTGCGTGTCGATACCTACCGCGCCTCGGGTGCCGGTGGTCAGCACGTGAACAAAACGGATTCTGCGGTGCGTATCACCCACTTACCCAGTGGTATTGTGGTTGAGTGTCAGGAAGAACGTTCGCAACATAAAAACCGTGCCCGAGCGATGGGTTGGTTGGCCGCGCGTTTAGAAGACCAACAGAGCAGTGCCGCTGCGCAAGAAATGTCAGATACCCGCCGTTCGCTGGTGGGCAGTGGCGATCGCTCTGAGCGTATTCGCACTTATAACTTCCCGCAAGGTCGCGTGACTGATCACCGCATTAACTTAACTCTGTATTCTTTGGCAGACGTGATCAGTGGCAGTCTGGAGCAAATTATTGACCCGCTCCTGCTGGAGTATCAGGCTGATCAGTTGGCGGCCTTAGGCGATTAATTGTGATGACACGCATTGACCAGTTGTTAGCTCAAGCGACGCAGATTGATTCGCCAACGGCGCAACTGGATGCTGAGTTATTACTCGCTTTTGTGCTTAATAAACCGCGCAGTTATTTGTATACCTGGCCTGATAAAACCATCAGTGCTGAGCAAAAGGTCGCTTACCAAGCACTCTTTGCACGGCGCTTGCAAGGTGAACCTGTGGCCTATTTGTTAGGTCGCCAAGGTTTTTGGACCCTGGATTTACAAGTCGCCGAGCACACCTTGATTCCGCGTGCAGATACTGAATTATTGATTGAAGCCGCACTGCAGATTGCTAATGTGAATCGTCCCTTACAGGTCTTGGATTTAGGTACGGGCAGCGGGGCTATTGCGTTGGCTTTGGCCAGTGAATGTCCGCAATGGCAACTGACCGGTGTCGACCGTATTGAGTCCGCCGTGGCGCTAGCGCAGAGTAATCAGCAACAATTGCAGTTGACCAATGTGCAGTTTCTGCACAGCCACTGGTTCAGTGCTTTAACTGAGCAGCGCTATGATTTAATCATCAGTAACCCACCTTATATTGCCGAAAACGATCCGCACTTAGCTCAAGGTGATCTGCGCTTTGAGCCGCTAAGCGCCTTGATCTCAGGCCCTGATGGCTTAGATGATTTACGCTTGATTATCGCGCAGGCGCCGGCTTATTTAGTGACTGAGGGTTGGTTGCTGCTTGAGCATGGCTTTGATCAAGCCGCTGCTGTGCGTGATCTTTTAACTCAGGCTGGTTTTATGGATGTCAGCAGTCAGCGTGATTTAGGTGGCCATGAACGGATCAGTTTAGGGCGCCTTTCCTCCTTGTCTTAGGTTATCGCTTGCCATGTTAAATGATGAAGAGTTACTGCGTTATAGCCGTCAAATCCTCTTGCAGCATGTTGATATTGCTGGGCAACTGCGCTTAAAAAATAGCAAAGTATTAATTGTTGGTTTAGGTGGCCTGGGCTCGCCAGTGGCATTATATTTAGCTGCAGCTGGAGTGGGTGAGCTGTATTTAGCTGATTTTGATCGCCTCGACTTATCGAATCTTCAGCGACAAATTGTGCATGACAGCACTGCGCTCGGCGCTTTAAAAGTGCAGTCAGCACAAGCGCGCTTACAGGCTTTAAATCCACAGGTTACTGTGCAGACCGTTAGCGATAAACTCGATCAAGATAATCTGCCTGCATTGTTGCAATCGGTGGATTTGGTGCTCGACTGTACAGATAACTTCACTATTCGTGGCCAGCTGAATGCGGCATGTTTTGCCGCGGGTAAAGTCTTAATCAGTGGTGCAGCGATTCGTACCGATGGGCAGATCAGTGTGTATGACCCGCGCAATAGCGAGAGTCCTTGTTACCACTGTGTTTTTGGCGATGGCGCTGAAGAGGGTTTAACTTGCAGTGAGGCCGGTGTGCTGGGGCCTTTAGTCGGTCTAGTTGGCAGTTTGCAAGCGCTTGAGGCCCTGAAGATACTTGCCGGTTTTGGTGAGCCGCTGATGGGTCGATTACTCTTGATTGATGCCTTAAACAGTCGCTTTCGTGAGCTGAAAGTACGCCGCGACCCAGCGTGTCCTGTGTGTGCAGTACGCCATGCATAAGCAGGCTGC
>JAAZCO010000035.1 GCA_012513235.1 Gammaproteobacteria bacterium | reverse complement strand
CAAGTACAGGCTGGTGCCTTTGCGAAGCTTGATAAAAAGCTGTTACCCAACTGGGATAATTTAGACCCACAATTGATGGCGCAAGTCGCGGTCAATGATCCGGGTAATCAATATGCTGTGCCATATTTATGGGGCACCAATGGCATTGGTTACAACGTCGATAAAGTTAAAGAAGTTTTAGGTGTGGATAGCATTGATTCTTGGGCGGTGCTATTTGAGCCGGAGAATATGCAGAAGCTGAGTAGCTGTGGTGTAGCCTTTTTGGATTCAGCTGATGAAATGCTACCGGCTATGCTCAATTATTTAGGCCTAGACCCTAATAGCCATAAATCTGCCGATTATAAAGCAGCAGAAAAAAAGCTGGCTGAAGTTCGCCCTTATGTGACCTATTTTCATTCGTCAAAATATGTGGGCGACTTAGCTAATGGCAATATTTGTGTGGCTGCGGGCTTCTCCGGTGATGTGCTGCAAGCGGCTGATCGTGCGGATGAAGCAGGTCAAGGCGTGCGCGTGGCATACAGTATCCCTAAAGAAGGTGGTAACCTATGGTTTGACATGTTGGCCATTCCAGCCGATGCTAAAAATGTCGAACAAGCGCATGCTTTTATTAATTATTTACTCGAACCTGCGGTGATTGCTCAGGTCAGTGATTATGTGGGTTATGCTAACCCCAATCGCTATGCGGATGAATTGATGGACGAAGACGTGCGTAATAATCCAGCCGTATACCCAGACCAAGCTGTCTTGGATAACTTGTTCGTCTCTAAGCCATTACCGAGTAATGTGCAGCGCATTAAAACCCGTAGTTGGACACGTTTTAAATCTGGTAAATAATCATCTGTTGATAAGTTGTAAGGCTCAGCTGCTCAGCTGGGCCTTCTGCATTTGGAGAACTCTATGGCAATAGCCTCAGGCGCGTACAAGAAAGCTCTCGCTAACTTGCAAAAGCCCAAAGACGTCTTAGTAAATATTGAGCGCGTCACCAAGTACTTTGATGACACCCTAGCGGTGGACGAAGTGTCGCTGAAAATCAATAAAGGCGAAATCTTTGCCCTGCTCGGTGGCTCAGGTTCAGGTAAATCGACTTTGCTAAGGATGCTGGCTGGTTTTGAAACGCCGACTGAAGGCCGTATCATTTTGGATGGCGTGGATATTACCAACATGCCACCCTATGAGCGCCCGATTAATATGATGTTCCAATCTTATGCGCTATTTCCGCATATGAGTGTTGAGCAAAATATTGCCTTTGGTTTAAAGCAAGACAGCCTGAGCAAAGCTGAAATCGCCGAGCGCGTTGCCGAAATGCTCAAGTTGGTGCATATGACCCAATATGCCAAGCGTAAACCGCATCAGTTATCCGGTGGTCAGCGTCAGCGTGTGGCTTTAGCACGTTCTTTGGCTAAACGTCCTAAGCTCTTGCTGCTGGATGAGCCGATGGGTGCTTTGGATAAAAAGCTGCGCTCACAAATGCAACTGGAGTTGGTTGAGATTATTGAGCGCGTGGGTGTGACCTGTGTGATGGTCACCCACGACCAAGAAGAAGCCATGACCATGGCTGAGCGTATTGCTATTATGCATCAAGGCTGGATTGCTCAAGTGGGTAGCCCAATGGATATTTATGAGACGCCAGCCAGCCGTTTGGTGTGTGAGTTTATCGGTAACGTGAATCTGTTTGATGGTGAAATCATCACGGATGACTCGGACCATGCGGTGATTATTTGTCCTAAGCTAGAGCGTCCGATTTATATCGGTCACGGTATTACCAGTTTGGCGGAAAACAAGCGCGTAACCTTTGCCTTGCGTCCAGAAAAACTGTTGCTGTGCAGCGCTAAGCCGGACGATCTTGAGCACGAAGATTACAACTGGGCTAAAGGTATTGTGCACGATATTGCTTACCTCGGTGGTCACTCGGTGTATTACGTTGAGCTGGCTTCCGGCACCATCGTGCAGGCTTTTATTGCCAACTCTGAGCGTAACGTCAAGCGCCCCACATGGGACGATGAAGTCTATGTGCACTGGGTTGATGACAGTGGCGTGGTATTCCAATCATGACCCTACGCGAAAAATTACTCGGGATGTTGCCCAAGGGCCGCCATGCAGTGATTGGCGTGCCGTTTTTCTGGATGCTGCTGTTCTTCCTGCTGCCGTTTGCGATTATTCTGAAAATCAGTTTCGCTGAAGCGGATATTGCGATTCCGCCTTACACCAGTTTGACTGAGTGGGCGGACAGTCAGCTGACTATTTTGCTGAACTTTGGCAACTATGTCTTGCTCAGTGAAGATCAGTTGTATATTTCAGCCTATCTGGGCTCATTAAAGATTGCTTTAGTGAGTACGATACTGTGTTTGCTGGTTGGCTATCCGATGGCCTATGCCATTGCCCGTTCGAGTAAGCAGATGCAGCCGGTGTGGTTGCTGCTGATTATGATGCCGACTTGGACTGCATTGCTGATTCGTGTATATGCCTGGATGGGTATTTTGAGCAATAACGGTTTACTCAATAACGCGCTGCTGTGGCTGGGCGTGATTAATGAGCCGCTGCAAATTCTCAATACCAATATCGCGGTGTATATCGGCATTGTCTATGCCTATCTGCCCTTTATGGTGTTGCCGCTGTATGCCAACTTGGTCAAGCATGATATTTCTTTATTGGAAGCCGCATCTGACCTGGGTGCTAAGGGTATAGCTGCCTTCTGGAAAATCACTGTACCGCTGTCCAAGGGTGGGATTATCGCCGGTAGCATGCTGGTGTTTATCCCGGTTGTTGGTGAGTTTGTCATCCCTGAGCTGCTCGGCGGCCCAGAAACCTTGATGATTGGTAAGGTGCTCTGGCAAGAGTTCTTTAACAACCGCGACTGGCCAGTGGCTGCCTCTTTGGCGGTGATTATGCTGTTGTTGTTGATGATTCCAATTATCTTGTTTAACCGCAACCAAGCCGGTGAGATGGAGGGTAAAGCATGAAGAAGTTTAAATTCTCCGGCTTTATGCTGATTGCTGGCTTGCTGTTTATCTAT
>JAAZCO010000255.1 GCA_012513235.1 Gammaproteobacteria bacterium | reverse complement strand
GTTTAACCCTGACGAACAAGACAGCAATTCCGATCAACAAGCCAAGGATTACGCCATCAGTGTGCGCTGGTCCTCAGCAGTCAATTCACAACATAATATTTCTCTGCAGGCCAATGCGCAGCAATGGGAGCGCTTACGTGAGTGGCGCGCCTGTGATGCGCAAATCAGCTTTGATCCAGCGTTTAATAAAACATGGCAAACGGCATCTTTAGCAGAGCGTCAAGTGCTATTACAGGATCTACTCAATGGTGGCAAACTAGCCCACAGCTGCGGTCTGATTAGCGAAAACAGCCGTGAAGCACGCTATGACATTGAACTGCAAGACACTTATAGCGTCTCAGACAGACTTCGCCTGATCAGTGGTCTGAGTTACCGCTATGATCAAGCACGCTCACAAACCTTTTTGAATGGCCGGCAACGCAAAGATATTGTGCGCGGCTTTAGTCAAATTGAATGGTATTTAACCGATCACTGGCTGCTACAAGGTGGCGGAATGCTTGAACATGACAGCGACACTGGCGATACTTTTTCACCTCGTTTAGCCGTGAACTATATGCTAACTCCAGCGCATGGGCTGCGAGCAATCTACAGCGAAGCTGTACGCTCGCCTGATATGTTTGAACAACATGCCGACTGGCGTTACCGAGTGCGCGACTTACGCCCGACAGTTGCGGGCAGCAGTGCTGCTGATTTTTTTATCAGCTCACAAAGCACCGGCCAACTGAAACAAGAAAAAATCAAAGCCTATGAACTGGGCTATAACGGCCACTTTGCACGCCAACGAGCCACGATTGATATTAAAATATTTGAAGAAAAAATCAGTCGTATGATCAGCCACTCACCACGCTTAGAGTCATTTAACTTAACCAACAATGACCATATCAAATTCACCGGCACCGAGCTTGAAGCAAACTGGCAAGCCACCCACAACCATGGTCTCCGTCTGAGCTATGCCTATATTAACGAGCGCGCCAGTCACCCGCTCGATCAAAAAGTGTCGCCACCACACAGTGGGTCAATCAGCTGGCTGTACAAGTGGGGTTACAACTGGAATGCCAGTGTCATGTACTTTGCTGCACAACAATTGCATAAACAAGACTTACAACTGGCCACATTCAGAGTAGCTAAATTATTTTACGCACCTTACACACGCATCACCGTAGCGGGCAATCTACAAAAGACGTTAAACAATCAGCCCATAGGACGCACCAATAACAAGGACCACTCACATGATTACGCATACGCTAGCGTGCAGCTGGAGTTTTAAGCCAGCACAACTGGCCAGCATATTGCGTTTTATAGCACTGTGCAGCCTATTGTGCGGCATGAGCTTTTCGTCTTTAGCACAAGTTATTCTCAGCGCCGAACGCGACACTGCAACTGTGCGCCTGTTTGCACAAGAATTAGCCGATTCTATGCCCGAACATAAGATCACTTATATGCCGCGCAACCAACTGCAGCAGCAAGCTTATTTTGCTGTGGATACACAACTAATTCTATTAGGTCCTGAGCTACTGGATTGGCGCTTACAACTCAAAAAAAGCCAACCCGCCACGCTGATTTTACAAGTCAGCCGCACGCAGGCCTTTCAACGTTTTAAGGACAAGCACCCACCACACCTCACGCTGATTTGGAGCGATCCACCCATTGAGCGTCAAATTGCTTTGTTAAAAACCATGCAGCCCGGCATACGCGATGTGGGCGTATTGTTTAGCGAAAAGAGCTATTTTTTACTGCCAGAAATTATGCAAGCTTTGCAAGCCGAAGGCTTACTGATGCATGTGGACAATTGGTCTGGAGACTATATTGCCCGCAGCTTTCACTACTTACTCAATACCACCGAAGCGCTGCTGGGTATTGATGACCCCCAAGTGTACAACTCCAATACTATAAAAAATATTCTACTGAGCAGCTATGCGCGTAAAAAAGCCTTGATTGGTCCTACTGCTGCCTTTATCAACGCGGGTAGCCTTGCTTCGACCTACTCAAGTAAAGAAAATTGGCTGAGCACCCTGCGCCAACTGTTAGCAATGCCTACCTCGCAGTGGCCAGATAGCTTGTACCCGCAGGCATTCGAAATACTCACTAACCAGCAAGTGGCCCGCTCTTTAGGTATTCGATCGTACTCTACTACAGAGTTAAAACTGGCATTACAGCGCCACAGGCCAGCCTTATGATAAAAATCTTAGGCGGTAGCATCCAGCGCCATACTTTATTTGTCAGTTTATTACCTGCTGTTTTAATTGCTTTTTTACTCACCGGCTATTTTACCTTGTCGCGCTTAAACGCTCTGCAAGATGAGCTAGCTGATGCTGGACAACTGATTGCCAACCAACTCGCGCCCGCTGCTGAGTTCAGTGTAATTTCAGGCAATATAGATGCCTTAGAACCTTTACTACAGGGCTTACTAAAACACCCGCACATTGCATTTATTGAAATTTACAACAATGATAATCAACGCTTAAAGCGCAGTGAAAAAAAACCAATAAAGCCCAGTATTGCCCCCACCTTCCAAGCGCAAATCAACCGCCAAAGTATTGAGCTGGAGCCGTTTTTCCTCTCATCTACAGCCCTAGCCCCTACAAGTAGCGGGCTTGACGACGTGATAGGTCGCGTAGTGGTAGGTATGACTGATAGCACACTCAAACAACAGCAATTTCAGACATTAGTGCGCGCGCTCTGGTTGATTTTTTTGGCCTTGGGTATTATCTGGGCATTGGCATATCTATTAGCCCGCAGCCTCTCAATACCTATTCTGGGCATGCGCAAAAAACTCAAAGCTTTGGATGCGGGCAACTACAACACTCCCGTGTTGACCACTATCGATAACGGTGAACTGGGCGAACTGAGCCAACATATCAATCTACTCAGCCATACCCTCAACCAAGCTCAGCTCGCACAACAAAAATACACCCAACAACTACAGCAAGCGCAACATGAAGCAGAACGAGCCAACCAAGCCAAGTCAGATTTTCTAGCCATGATGAGTCACGAATTACGTACACCTATGAACGGTGTATTGGGGATGTTGCAACTACTTGAGCAAACTCAACTCAGCCTCGAGCAAACTGAATACACCGATATTGCGCACACCTCAAGCTTGCAAATGCTGGATGTCATTAACGATATTTTAGATTTCTCACGCCTGGAGCACGATGCCTTACAACTGGAATGCATTGCTTTTTCCCTGGATGATATTTTCACCTCTTTGCATAAAAGTTTTAAATACAGTGCAGAAAGTAAAGGGCTGCAGCTTAATTTCAATATACCTAGTGAATTCGCCTCCTTGCATGTTGAAGGTGACCCCACGCGCTTGCGACAGATTTTAGTCAACCTATTAGCTAACGCATTAAAGTTCACCCTAGAAGGCCACATCGACTTAAATGTGCATTGGAGCGTGCTCGACCACAACCAACTGCGCTTACATTGTGCTATTTCTGACTCAGGTATAGGTATTGCCCAAGAGCAATTGGACTCAATTTTCAATGCTTTTCATCAAGCTGACCAAAGCATTTCCAGACGCTACGGCGGTACCGGCTTGGGCTTATCCATTGCTTACACCTTGGCCGAGCAAATGGGCGGTAGCTTAACAGTGAGCAGCAAAGTTGGCTTAGGCTCGACTTTTATACTTGAAGTGCCCTTGCATCATATATAATGGCCATCACCATTAAAGTGCAAAGATAGACCATAAGGTATTTTTGTTGCTGGCTGGCATTGATAGTGATTAACCTGTGACTTATAAGTCGTATCTGTGGTCTAACCATGCAATTATGCTCAACTTAAGACTTTGCTCTAGCACTCAGCAGCGCAAACCAGCTGACAAAAGGCTTAAGTTGAATAGAGTTTTTTTGTGAAGCGTTATTAAATGTGTTAAAAACACGCTAATACGTTGAACAAAACCATTAGCTTGATGGATATCCATCGCCCATGCAGTACACGATTAGGCACGTTGAGGAGCCCGCATGACCAAACAAAACGCCTTCACCTACGAAGACCTGCTCAAATGCAGCCGAGGAGAGCTCTTCGGACCAGGTAACGCGCAATTGCCCGCACCGAATATGCTTATGATTGATCGCATCGTGCACATCAGTGACACCGGTGGAAAATACGGCAAGGGAGAAATCACTGCCGAATTGGATATCAACCCTGATTTATGGTTTTTCGCTTGCCACTTTGAAGGTGATCCAGTGATGCCAGGCTGCTTAGGCCTTGATGCCATGTGGCAACTGGTTGGTTTTCACCTCGGATGGCAAGGTCACCCCGGCCGCGGACGCGCTCTGGGATCAGGTGATGTGAAGTTTTTCGGTCAGGTTTTGCCGACTGCGAAAAAAGTCACTTACCAAATCGACATTAAACGCACCATTAATCGTTCTTTAATTCTCGCTATTGCCGACGGCACCGTGAGTGTTGATGGTCGCGAAATTTATAGTGCTGAAGG
>JAAZCO010000254.1 GCA_012513235.1 Gammaproteobacteria bacterium | reverse complement strand
TAGCGAGGAGGCGTATTTTACACTCTCCGAAGTATCTGTCAAGGTTTATTTTAAGAAACTTTAAAGCTTCTTGAAACTCCTTGTTACCGTTGAGACTCTTTCGAACCTCTCTGGTAGGCCGCGTATTCTACAGAACACTGCAAACCTGTCAAGCTTATTTTTTAAGTTATTTCCTTAAAAATCAAACTCTTACGTTAAGCTGTGAAACCTTGTTTGCCTAACGAGGTGCGCATTCTACAGCAGCGACGCAGCCTGTCAACAGTTAATCAGAAAGAAATGCAAAATACTTCTAAACATCACTCTGCTGGCGGTTTTTACGCTTACGCAGATGCAATACATACTGTACTGGACCAGAAAGAGCATAAACCAGGAACAACAACAGCAGTATTCTTGGCGGATCACTGAACACAACAGCAAAAGCCAACACTACTACCAAGATAGCTACAAAAGGTACGCGCCCCTTAAGGTCTAAGTCCTTAAAGCTATAGTACTTAATGTTGCTAACCATCAACATGCCCGATAACGCCACAAGGATTGCAAACAGAATAATCACAGCAACAGGCAAATCAACAGCACCAACACCATTGTCACTCAAAGCCCATACCACTCCTGCAACTACACCCGCAGCAGCTGGACTGGCCAAGCCAATAAACCAACGCTTATCAACAATACCAATCTGCGTATTAAAACGCGCTAAACGCAAAGCCGCACAAGCTACATAAATGAAGGCAATTGTCAGCCCTACATTACCTAGCTCTGATAGCGCCCACTGGTACGCAATAATTGCAGGCGCCAAACCAAAGGCCACCATATCGGACAGTGAATCATACTCAGCACCAAAAGCACTTTGTGTATTCGTCATCCGAGCAACACGCCCATCCAAGCCATCCAGCACCATAGCAACAAAAACTGTCGCAGCAGCTACAGTGAAGTTCCCGTTAATAGCGCACATAATGGAATAAAAGCCGGCAAACAAGTTGGCGGTGGTAAATAGGTTCGGCAGTAAATAGACACCTCTATGCCGCACTTTTCGACCTTCGTTATCATGACCTTCTTCAATATGCTCATCTATCGGCAATAAACTCTCAATCGATGACGCATCATCATGTTCTTCAGGACGCTGATTCATAGTCTTCCTTAAGCTTCTCTAAGTAATGAGCCAATCTATCTAACAAGACTGCTATTTTATACTATTTAAGCACTAGAAACGAAAAACGCGGCCTAGGCCGCGTTTTTCAACTGCTGAAAAATCAGTTCTTTGATTTATCAACAATTTTGTTAGCTGAGATCCAAGGCATCATGGAGCGCAGTTTCTCACCAACAACTTCAATACCGTGCGCAGCGTTGTTGCGACGGTATGCAGTCATTGAAGGATAGTTCGTTGCGCCTTCAGTGATAAACATCTTCGCGTACTCACCATTCTGAATGCGCTTCAGAGCATTGCGCATTGCTGCACGTGACTCGTCGTTGATCACTTCAGGACCAGTTACATACTCACCGTACTCTGCGTTGTTAGAGATTGAGTAGTTCATGTTCGCAATACCGCCTTCGAACATCAGGTCTACGATCAATTTCAATTCGTGCAAGCACTCAAAGTAAGCCATTTCTGGAGCGTAGCCAGCTTCAACCAATACTTCAAAGCCCGCTTTAACCAACTCAACAGTACCGCCACATAAAACAGCTTGCTCACCGAACAAGTCAGTTTCGGTTTCGTCTTTAAAGGTTGTTTCGATAATACCAGTACGACCACCACCTACACCGCTCGCGTAAGACAGTGCAACGTTTTTCGCGTTACCTGAAGCATCTTGGTAAATAGCGATAAGGTCTGGAATACCACCACCCTTAACAAACTCAGAACGTACAGTGTGACCTGGCGCTTTTGGCGCGATCATAATAACGTCAAGGTCAGCACGTGGTGTTACTTGGTTGTAGTGAACTGAGAAACCGTGAGCAAAGGCTAAAGTTGCACCTTTCTTCAAGTTTGGCTCTAATTCTTCTTTATATAACTGACCTTGGAACTCATCTGGAGTCAGAACCATTACAACGGCAGCTGCTTTAACTGCCGATGCAACGTCTGAAACTTTCAAACCGTGCGCTTCAGCTTTAGCAATTGAAGAAGAACCAGCGCGCAGACCAACAGTAACGTCAACACCTGAATCCTGCAGGTTACATGCGTGCGCATGACCTTGTGAGCCATAACCAATAATGGCTACT
>JAAZCO010000253.1 GCA_012513235.1 Gammaproteobacteria bacterium | reverse complement strand
TAGCGAGGAGGCGTATTTTACACTCTCCGAAGTATCTGTCAAGGTTTATTTTAAGAAACTTTAAAGCTTCTTGAAACTCCTTGTTACCGTTGAGACTCTTTCGAACCTCTCTGGTAGGCCGCGTATTCTACAGAACACTGCGAACCTGTCAAGCTTATTTTTTAAGTTATTTCCTTAAAAATCAAACTCTTACGTTAAACTGTAAAACCTTGTTTGCCTAACGAGGTGCGCATTCTACAGCAGCGATGCAGCCTGTCAACAGTTAATCAGAAAGAAATGCAAAATACTTGAAAAACCGTCTTTAAGGCACCCATAAAGAGCTACTCCACTATATAACAAGTCATTCACAGAGCGCACTCAATAAAAGCACCGCAAAACTTAATGCCCAGCACAAGCACTTTAAGAAGTGCCAAACACCTCCTTAAGATTAGGCAGTGTCGCAGACTACTGAGTAAGCTAACCCTAAGCACCTAGAATAGAAACCAGACTATTATGATTCACGACACCCCACTCACTCTCACAGCCCAGCAACTAGCTAAAGAACAGCAAACACTTTTGCGGAAGTTTTACCGTAATCACAACAGTCCGATGCGCATTACACAACAAGCACAGACCTGGGTTGTGCGCGCACCAGAAATCATTACCGGTCTATGCCTCTCACCTATTGATCAAGGGTATTGGCTAACCAGTTTATTCACCGCACCACAATACCGCTCCTGCGGCGCAGCACGCTTTTTACTGGAACACCTTCAACTGATTTATCAAGACACTCCTATTTGGCTATTTTGCCACCCTGACTTAGGCGATTTTTATCGCAAACTCGGCTTTAGAGAAACACAATACTTACCACAAGCATTAAGCCAGCGCTTACAACGCTACCAGCAGCACAAGTCGTTAATAGCTATGAGCAACCACCCTTTAGCAGAAAAACCACAACTGACTTAACTCATCATGGTAAAACCGCGACAAAAGCAAAGCGGAGCAAAGGTTACTTTACCTTGCAGTCACAGTCTTAGCCGCTGCTATCTTATAACTGCGCTTTTCCTTAATATATTGCGATCTAATTTAGGTTGCGGATCTTATTATGTCTATTTCCACAGGGCTTATTGCACTGGTTGCTCTTGCCTATATGGCAATTTTATTTGCGATCGCTTTTTATGGTGATCGCCGCAGCTCAACAGTCAGTCCACGTATGCGTTCAACTGTCTACAGCCTATCTTTAGCAGTCTATTGCAGCAGCTGGACATTTTTCGGCTCTGTTGGCCAAGCTGCTGAGCAGATATGGTCATTTCTACCCATTTATATTGGTCCGATCTTATTGCTGACCTTTGCGCCCTGGGTATTAAAGAAAATGGTGATTATCAGCAAGCAAGAGAACATCACCTCAATCGCTGACTTTATTGCGGCACGCTACGGCAAGTCACAACGCCTTGCAGTAGTAGTGACCCTGATTGCCGTTGTTGGTGTACTGCCCTATATCGCCCTACAACTTAAAGGGATTGTGCTGGGTGTAAACCTACTCACAGGCACATCGGCCAATTCAACAGGTATGTATGCACAAGATACGGCGCTGATTGTGACTGTAGCCCTGGCTTTGTTTACTATTTTATTTGGTACACGCAACCTTGACGTAACTGAGCATCACCGCGGCTTAATGTTTGCCATTGCTTTTGAATCTCTGGTGAAGCTCATGGCATTTATTGCCGTCGGCCTGTTTGTAATTTTCGGTCTTTACAATGGTATTGGCGATTTATGGCAACAAGCCACAGACGCGCCTAAGCTTGAGTCCTACTGGAATGAAGCAACCAACTGGCCGGCGATGATTGTGCAGACCTGCGTTGCAATGATGGCTATTTACACTTTACCGCGTCAGTTTCACGTCACAGTAGTAGAAAACAATGATGAAGCAGATCTACGCGTAGCACGCTGGGTATTCCCTTTATACTTGTTACTGGTTGCTCTCTTTGTTATTCCTATTGCACTTGCTGGTCAATTACGCCTGCCCTCTTCTGTAGTACCCGACTCATTTGTCATCAGCCTTCCTTTAGCTGAAGGTAACCCAACCTTAGCGATTTTGGCTTTTATTGGTGGCGCATCTGCAGCGACCGGTATGGTGATTGTAGCGGCAGTTACCTTAGCTATTATGATCTCCAACCATATTCTACTGCCATCCATGCTGGCAGCACGTACTACTGAACGCCCCTTTGAAGCCTTTCGTTACTGGATGCTCACTGCCCGTCGCCTCAGCATCATCATTATTCTCTTGCTGGCCTATACCAGCTATCGCTTGCTCGGCGCTAATACCAGCCTAGCCACTATTGGTCAGATTGCCTTTGCTGCTTTAACTCAATTAGCGCCAGCTATGCTCGGCGCTTTAAGCTGGAAGCATGCAAACCGCCAAGGCGTTTATGCAGGTTTGATTGCAGGCTCAGTCTTATGGGCTTACACCTTGGTGCTGCCGCTTATCGCGAGCAGCATGAATTGGTCTTTAACATCATTCCCAGGTCTAACATGGCTTTCAAGCAAACCTTTTGGGCTGCCGACGGACCCTTTAACACTGGGTGTACTGCTTTCGTTAAGCGGCAACTTCCTGTTATTTATCTTAGTGTCACTATTTTCTAAGACGCGCGTCTCTGAACACTGGCAAGCCAGTCGTTTTATTGGTCAACATATAGGTGGTCGCCAAACCTTTACCGTACAGATCAGTGACCTGCTGATTTTAGCAGGCCGCTTTGTAGGTGAAGATCGAGCCAAACAAAGCTTTATTCGCTTTGCATACAAACAAGGACTGGGCTTTAACCCCACAGAAACAGCAAGTAGCGAATGGGTTGCACATACAGAACGCCTACTCACTGGCGTGTTAGGCGCATCCTCGACACGTGTCGTGGTTAAGGCCGCTATCGAAGGCCGCGAAATGTATGTAGAAGATGTTGTTCGTATTGTTGGCGAAGCATCTGAAGTTTTGCAATTCAACCGCACTCTATTGCAGGGCGCGATTGAAAACATCACCCAAGGCATTAGCGTGGTTGACCGCTCCCTTCGCCTAGTCGCCTGGAACAGCCGCTATTTAAAACTGTTTAACTACCCCGAAGACCTGATCAAAGTCGGCCGCCCCGTCGCAGATATCATTCGCCATAACGCCATGCTAGGCCTTTGCGGCCCTGGCGATGTGGATGCTCATGTCAATAAACGCCTGTATTGGATGCGTCAAGGCACAGCTCACACCTCAGAGCGTTTATTCCCTAATGGCCGAGTCATTGAACTAATCGGCAACCCGATGCCCGGCGGCGGCTTTGTTATGAGTTTTACAGACATTACTGCCTTCCGTGAAGCTGAGCATGCATTAAAAGAAGCCAATGAAAGCCTTGAGCATCGTGTCAGCGAGCGCACCCACGAACTGTCACAGCTTAATATTGCGCTCAGTGACGCTAAACATGTTGCAGAAAGTGCCAACCAATCTAAAACTCGTTTTTTGGCTGCGGTTAGCCATGACTTGATGCAACCACTGAATGCTGCACGTCTTTTTTCAGCAGCACTCTCACATCAAGATGCACTCCCCAGCGATGCACAAGAGTTAGTTAAAAACCTAGACAGCTCATTACGCTCTGCAGAAGACTTAATCAGTGATCTACTGGATATCTCACGCCTTGAAAGTGGCCGCATTACTCCACACTGCCAGCCCTTTGCACTTGGCCCCTGGCTAGAAGCACTGGGTGCAGAATTCACTGTATTAGCTGAACAGCAAGGTATAGATTTTCGTTTACGTAGCACATCGTTAAATATTATCAGCGATCCAAAACTGCTACGCCGTATCATTCAAAACTTTTTGACCAACGCCTTTCGTTACGCCAATGGTAATGTGCTGCTAGGCGTGCGCCGCCAAACCAATAACGTACGCATTGATGTCTGGGACCGTGGCCAGGGTATACCTGCAGATAAACTCAACTTTATTTTTGAGGAATTTAAGCGCCTTGATAGCCACCAAACTCGTGAAGAGAAAGGCCTAGGCCTAGGGTTAGCGATTGCAGACGGCTTAAGCAAAGTACTAAACCACCGCATCGAAGTTCGCTCATGGGTGGATAAAGGCAGCGTATTTAGCATCACCGTGCCGCTGTATAAAGGCAAACTCAATACCGCACCCGCACCTAGCGCAACCAACAATACCGCAATACAACCACTGGCTGGCTTAACTGTGCTCTGCGTGGATAATGAAAGTAGTATTTTAGCTGGAATGCTCAGCCTACTCTCACGCTGGGGTTGCCATGTACTTACGGCAAGCAACCGCCAAGAGTGTGCTGCTTTACTGGAAAGTGGTGCTGCGCCAGACTTAGCATTAGTGGATTATCACTTAGATGGTGGCGATACGGGTATTGCACTGATGGGATGGCTGCGCCAGCAAATGAATGCACCTGTCCCAGGCATTGTCATCAGTGCCGATGGACGCCCAGAATTGGTCAGCCAAGTACATGCTGCTGGTTTAAGCTTTCTAGCCAAACCGGTTAAGCCTGCAGCATTACGTGCATTGATTAATCGCCACACGCCCTCTTAGTGGTACAACACGCTGCGTATAGCTTTAAGCCTAATATATGCAGCGTTGCGCTTGTCCAGAAGAAACAGCGGGCAAAAAAAAGGGCAACCAAAGTTGCCCAAATTGCCTTGCGTGCTCATGCTGCTAGAAAGGATCAGCTTGATTTACGATCCTGCTCAACCTTTCTAACGAAATAAAATAGACCAACAAAGAAAGCAACCATAAGGGCAACTGTACCAATGCCGGCAAAAACAACTATATCCATAAACATTGCAACCACCCCGCGCTTTAGAATTAACTTGTGATAAAGATAAGGCACAACTGCAAGCAGGGTATTGATAGAGGTCAATAGAGTGCTTGAAGCTCCCTTATAAAGACTCTATCGCGGTGATTCGATTTAGCGTTTTTTCTTGGCCTTCTTCTTAGCTTTTATAATGGGCTTGTTTAAAGGCAATGCACTGACAAAAGCTGCGCGTACCCTTTGCAGACGTTTTTCATTAAGATCATGCTCGCGTCGTTTACGCTCACCACTCAAATCAATAATATTTTCTTCTGTGGTCTCGCTCATACACATTCCTCCATCAGCTTTAACACTGCATGCGCCAGATTAAATAATGCTTAAATTATTAAGGTTGATTATTACACCTTAATATCAACCCATAGCCCCTTACGCGACAGTTCGCTTTTTTCTAACTGCTCATCTGTAGCACTTTCTGCCTCCGCCTCTGCATCACCTTGTATTAGCAGTGCTTCACGCTGACGCTGGTGCTGACGACGCTGCTCTTCACGTGCTCGTTCTTGCGCTGTTGAGCTTTCATCATTTTCAAAACCTAAGCGACCGCCCTTAGCATTTTCCTTGGCAGGTGACACAGCCGTAATAACTGGAGTCGGTTTAACTGGATCATTTTGCGCCGTTACAGGCACTAATCCTTGCGGAATAGGAGGTAACATGAGGCCACTCCTTGATATAAATGCACACAGCACACTATAACTAGAGTGCAATATATTATCCTAGAATTCATTTTATCTAGACTCATTATGATTGCCCCGTGTTCTCTGCGTCACTATCCGTTATCATAACGCGCTTTTTATACTACACGGAGACAAGCATGACGCAGCAGTATCAACCCGGACAACGCTGGATCAGTGACGGTGAGACCGAACAAGGTTTAGGCACCGTTTTAACATCAGATGGTCGCATCCTCACCATCATTTACCCAGCCACCGGAGAAACTCGACAATACTCGCAGCGTAATGCTCCATTAACCCGTGTGCGTTTTGTACCCGGTGATGAGATCAGCCACTTTGAAGGCTGGAGCATGACCGTACGTGAAGTAGACGAAGTTGATGGCTTATTGGTCTATCAAGGCTTCAATAGTGATAACCAAGATTGCACACTGCCAGAAACGCAACTCTCCAACTTCATTCAATTTCGTATGGCCAGTGACCGTTTGGTGGCAGGTCAAGTTGACCCGCTGGCTTGGTTTACTTTGCGCTACAACTCACTGCAGCATAATAGCGATTTGCAGCAATCCAACCTCTGGGGTTTAGCCGGCGTGCGCGCCGAGCCGATTGCGCACCAACTGCATATTGCCCAAGAAGTGGCTGATCGTATTGCGCCGCGCGTGTTGTTAGCGGATGAAGTGGGCCTGGGTAAAACCATTGAAGCGGGCTTGATTATTCACCGGCAGATTCTCAGTGGTCGTGCCAGTCGTATCCTATTGATGGTGCCAGAAACCTTGCAACATCAATGGCTGGTGGAAATGCGTCGTCGTTTTAACTTAGATGTCGCACTCTTTGATGCTGAACGTTTTCAAGCCAGCGACGCCGATAACCCCTTCGAAGATTGCCAAATTGCTTTAGTAGCAATGAATTGGCTTGTCGAAGATGAGCGTGCACAGCAAGCTCTGTGCGCATGCGACTGGGATATTATGGTGGTCGACGAAGCACACCACTTGGTTTGGCATCCAGAGCACTCCAGCCCGGCGTATCAACTAGTGGAAACCTTGGCGGCGCATATTCCAGGCATTCTTTTACTGACGGCAACGCCTGAGCAATTAGGCCAAGACAGTCACTTTGCCCGCTTACGCTTACTCGACCCGCATCGTTTTCATGATCTAGCTGCTTTTCGTGAAGAAAGTCAGCACTACCAAGCCATTGCTGAAGCTGTTCGCGAGTTACTCGACAAAGAGCAGTTAAGTGCTGCGGCAGAGCAGACCATTGCAGAGTTTTTAGGTGCTGATAGCCAAGCGTTAATCAGTGCTTTCAATAGTGGCGACCAGCACGCAGCGCCACGCTTAATTCGTGAATTACTCGACCGCCATGGCACGGGCCGTTTATTGTTCCGTAACACCCGCGCAGCTATTTCTGGTTTCCCTGAGCGTAAATTACAGGCTACGGCACTGGCCTACCCTGCACAGTATCTAAATAACCCCGCAGATTTACATGCTCAGCTGTATCCAGAGATTTATGTGGACGGTCCGCTGGACGAATCTGAAGAGGATGAAAGCCTACAATTCTGGTGGCGTTTTGATCCGCGTGTCGATTGGCTGCTAGAAACTCTCAAAGGTCTTAAGCAAGAAAAAGTCTTAGTGATTTGTGCTCATGCGCAAACCGCATTGGACTTAGGCGATGCCATGCGTATTCGTTCAGGTATTCCAGCCACCACCTTCCATGAAGGTATGAGCATTATTGAGCGTGACCGTGCCGCAGCTTGGTTTGCCGATGATGAGTTTGGCGCGCAAGTGATGTTCTGTTCAGAAATTGGTAGTGAAGGTCGTAACTTTCAGTTCAGCCATCATCTGGTGTTATTCGATTTACCGCAGCACCCTGATTTACTTGAGCAACGCATTGGTCGACTGGACCGTATTGGTCAACAGCACACCATTGAGATTCATGTGCCCTACTTACTCGGTACCGCGCAGCAGCGTATGTTTGAGTGGTATCAACAGGCACTCAATGCGTTCTTGTCTACTTGCCCAACCGGTAATGCGGTGCAGTTGCAATTTAGCGAGCAACTCAACACATTGGTGCTAGACGACGAAGATGATGCTGCCTGGCAAGCTCTGTTAGAGGAAGCTGCAGGCGTACGTGCACAACTTGAAAGCGAGATGGAAAAAGGTCGTGATCGTTTACTGGAAATCAATTCCAGTGGCGCAGGTCGTGGACAGGCTTTAGTTGAAGCCATTGCTAAGCAAGACAATACCTTCACTCTGCCAATGTATATGGAGCAGCTGTTCAATGCCTTTGGTATTGAGAGCGAAGATCACTCAGAAAATGCTTTAATCTTGCGCCCCAGCGAAAAAATGCTCGATGCAAGCTTCCCGCTGGGCAGTGATGAAGCAGTGACTATCACCTATGACCGTGACTTAGCACTGAGCCTTGAGGATATGCAATTTATCACCTGGGAACACCCCATGGTGCAAGGCGGGATGGATTTAGTGCTGTCAGGCTCGATGGGTAACACGGCTGTTGCGCTGCTAAAAAACAAAGCCATTAAAGCCGGTACTCTGCTGGTGGAACTGCTCTATGTCAGTGAAGCGATTGCGCCCAAGCACTTGCAACTCGGTCGCTTCTTACCACCGATTGCCTTGCGTTGTTTACTGGATGATAAAGGCACTGATCTGGCCAGTCGCGTCAGTTTTGAAACACTGAATGATCAACTCGAAAGCGTACCGCGCTCCAGTGCGAGTAAATTTGCCCGTGCGCAACGCGATACTTTATTACGCTTAGTGGATAGTGCACAAAAAACCATGTTGCCGCGTCATAACGAACGTGTTGAGCAAGCACGTAGCGCTTTTACTGCCAATATGGATGAAGAAATTTCTCGTCTAACGGCTTTGCAAGCGATTAACCCCAGCGTGCGCAATGAAGAGATTGATACGCTGCGGGCTTATAAGGAGCAAGGTTTAACTATGCTCGGTAAGGCGGGCTTACGTCTGGAAGCCATACGCGTTTTAGT
>JAAZCO010000252.1 GCA_012513235.1 Gammaproteobacteria bacterium | reverse complement strand
GGTGAGCTAACGCTTCAAATTTCGCAATTTCAGCATGGTCTACATTGCTCATAACCCAGTCCTATACGATATATGCCGTGATTTAAGTTGCACATAATGCCAGTTTTTCTGAGTCTTTGCCTTAGTGTTCGTCAACGGATAGTAGGCGGTGTAAGTTTTTAGCAATATGGGTTGTTCTTGTGTATTATTTTTTTGCGATTTTATGTGCCCAGTATTGTGCTTGAGCAATGATTTTTTGCTCATCCATACGCACTAACTGACGGTTGTGCAGTAATTGCTTGCCACCGACCCAGACATGCTCAACACAGTTGCGTCCAGCGGCGTAAATCAGTTGCGAGACAGGATCGTAGACGGGCTGCACTGACAGGTCATTAAAATTAAACGCGGTGATATCTGCTAGCTTGCCCACTTCTAGTGAGCCGGTGTTCTCATCAATACCCAGTGCGCGTGCGCCATTGAGTGTGGCCATGCGTAAAGCCTGATGCGCACTGACAGCGCTTGCCGACTGCGCTACAGCTTTAGCCAGTAGGGCTGCGGTGCGAGTTTCGCCTAGCAGGTCTAGGTTGTTGTTGCTGGCAGCGCCATCTGTACCAATGGCGACGTTAACGCCCGCATGCCATAAGCGCTCAATAGGACAAAAACCACTAGCCAGTTTGAGGTTGGACTCTGGGCAATGAATCACGCTGCTATTGGTTTGTACTAGGAGGGCGATATCCTCATCATTAACTTGCGTCATATGCACCGCTTGAAAACGCGGGCCAAGTATTCCAAGGCGAGCTAATCGCGCTAGCGGACGTTCGCCATACTGCTCGATGCTGTTTTTTATTTCAGCTGCGGTTTCATGCACATGCATTTGCACAGGTGCGTCTAACTGCGCGGCGAGCATCACAATGTTTTCTATGCCAGCATCACTAACGGTATAAGGAGCATGGGGCCCAAAGCCAATCGTTAGGCGCGGGTGCTGCTGTAAATCATCAAAAAGTTGCAAGCCTTTGCGCAGGGCTTCAGCGCTATCACGTGCACCGGGTACAGGGAAATCGAGCATCGGCACTGTGATTTGTGCGCGCATTCCGCTGTCATGCACTTGCTGGCAAGCAATTTCAGGAAAAAAATACATATCAGAAAAGCAGGTAATGCCATTTTTAATCTGCTCAGCCAAGGCTAAGTCGGTGCCATCACGAATAAAATCTTCATTGACCCATTGCGCTTCTGCCGGCCAAATATGCTCATTGAGCCAAGTATGCAGTGGTAGATCATCGGCTAAGCCACGAAACAAACTCATTGCCGCATGCCCGTGGGCATTAATTAAGCCTGGGGTGAGCAAGGTATTGGGCAGTTCACGTACATCAGCACAAGGTATTTTTAATGCTTGCTCACGCGGTGCAATTATCGCAATACGGTCGCCGCGAATACCAATAGCGTAGTTTTTTAACACAACACCGGCAGGTTCAACGGGGACGAGCCACTCAGGCAATAACAAACAATCTAACGGCGAATGCAGCATGCGTGGCTTCCTGCTCAATAAAGTTAACGTGGGCTTGTATAGTTTAAGTCGATTGACGCTAGCACGAGCGTATAAGACACAGTGACTGCTGCTTTAGCTTCAGACTCGGTTATAATTAGTTATTTTTCAAGGGCGTATGCTAATGATTCGTGATCAGATGTTGGCGGCTGAAAAAGTCAAAGCCTTAGAGTGGCGCGATAGTGCACTGTATTTACTTGACCAGCGCCTATTGCCACAACAAGAGTTTTGGCAGCGTTATGACAGTGCAGCCGATGTTGCACTGGCCATTCGTGAGATGCGTGTGCGTGGTGCGCCAGCTATTGGAATTGCCGCAGCCTTTGCTGTGGTGTTAGCCGCGCAGCAGCATATAGCCAATCAAGTGACAAACTTACCCTTGGCCTTGGAAGCTGATTTTAAGCTCTTGGCTGAATCGCGACCCACGGCCGTCAACTTGTTTTGGGCGCTGGAGAAGATGCGCAGCTGTTTAAAGTTGGCGGTACAGCATCAGCAGCCCTTGCAGCTACTCGAAGCGCAAGCTGTAGCCATCCTTAATGATGACCGTGAAGCCAACCTGTATACCGCTGAACTGGGTTTGCAGATGATGCGCGCTACCAATCCCACGCAACAGCATGTGATGACGCACTGTAATACCGGTGCTTTAGCTACAGGCGGCTTCGGTACTGCGCTGGGGGTTATTCGTGCAGCTTACTTAGATGGTTTGGTGAGCTGCGTGCATGTCAATGAAACGCGCCCTTGGTTACAAGGCTCGCGTTTAACGGCTTGGGAATTAGTGGGCGAGGGTATTCCTAGCCTATTAAACGTCGATTCCAGCGCAGCGCACTTAATGGCGCAAGGTAAAATCACTTGGGTGATTGTCGGGGCTGACCGTATTACTGCCAATGGCGATGTGGCTAACAAGATTGGCACTTACCAGTTGGCCGTCTTAGCGCGCTATCACAATGTGAAAGTCATGGTGGTGGCTCCTAGTTCCACTATTGATATGCAATTGAGCAGCGGCAGGCAGATTCCGATTGAAGAGCGCGCGGGTGAAGAGATTTTATCTGTGGGTGAGCAGCGCATTGCCGCTGAGATTGCTGCATTTAATCCGGTGTTTGATGTTACTCCAGCGCATTTGGTTGATGTGATAGTGACTGAGCGCGGTTGTGTGGAGCAGCCTACAGCAGAAAAAATGCGTGTTTTGATGCAAGGTGAATCACTGTAAATCATGACGCGCTCTGTTGGTTGAGTGGCATAAAACAGCTGTTTTGCGTGACCTGATAAACATAAGATTAAAACCCTTAGAAAAGCCTGTGCGTTGCTAGAGCGCGTTTGCGCGGCATGTGTTACTATTGCGGGCTTGTATTAAGCATGATGAATTAATAAGGAACCGAGCTTCCATGGGTGATTTGGCCAAAGAAATCCTTCCGATCAGTATCGAAGATGAAATGCGACAGTCGTACCTTGATTATGCGATGAGCGTAATTGTTGGTCGAGCGTTGCCAGATGCGCGTGATGGCTTAAAGCCGGTGCACCGCCGAGTTTTATTTGCGATGCGTGAATTGGGTAATGACTGGAATAAACCCTATAAGAAATCGGCGCGTGTCGTCGGTGACGTGATTGGTAAGTATCACCCGCACGGTGATACTGCAGTTTACGACACCATTGTGCGTATGGCACAGCCGTTCTCTTTGCGTTACTTGCTGGTCGATGGCCAAGGTAACTTCGGTTCCGTCGATGGTGATAACGCAGCAGCAATGCGTTATACCGAAGTACGTATGACCAAGCTAGCCCATGAACTGCTGGCAGACCTTGAAAAAGAAACAGTGGACTGGGTGCCCAACTACGACGGCACCGAAATGATTCCAGCTGTGCTGCCGACTCGTGTGCCTAACTTGCTGGTCAATGGCTCTTCAGGTATTGCTGTAGGTATGGCGACGAACATTCCGCCACACAACCTGACTGAAGTGATCAATGGCTGCTTAGCTTTGATCGACAACCCTGACATCAGCGTTGATGAATTGATGCAGTTTATTCCAGGTCCAGATTTCCCAACCGCCGGTATCATCAATGGCCGCGCGGGTATTATCGAAGCCTACCGCACCGGTCGTGGCCGCATTTATATGCGCGCTCGCACTTTTATCGAAGATATTGATAAAGTCGGCGGTCGTCAGCAAATCATTATCAGTGAATTACCTTACCAGCTGAACAAAGCTCGCTTGATTGAAAAAATCGCCGAGCTGGTTAAAGAGAAGAAGCTGGAAGGTATCAGCGAGCTGCGCGACGAGTCGGATAAAGACGGTATGCGTGTGGTGATTGAGTTGCGTCGTGGTGAAGTACCAGAAGTGGTACTCAACAACCTTTATGCACAAACACAGATGCAAAGCGTGTTTGGTATCAACGTGGTCGCTCTGGTTGATGGTCGTCCTCGTTTGCTCAACCTGAAAGACATGCTTGAAGTCTTTGTGCGTCACCGCCGTGAAGTAGTGACGCGCCGCACTGTATTTGAATTACGTAAAGCGCGTGAGCGTGGTCATATTCTTGAAGGTCAAGCCGTTGCACTGTCGAATATCGACCCTGTGATCGCGATGATTAAAGACTCACCAACGCCTGCTGAAGCTAAAGAGCGTTTGATTGCAACTGCATGGGAATCCAGTGCCGTTGCGGAGATGGTTGAGCGCTCCGGTGCAACCTCTAGTCGCCCAGAAGATCTGGATGAGCAATACGGTATGCGTGATGGTTTCTACCATCTGTCGCCTGAGCAAGCTCAAGCTATTCTTGAGTTACGCCTGCACCGCTTAACCGGTCTTGAGCATGAAAAACTGCTCAGTGAGTACCAAGAAATTCTGCTACAAATCAGCGAGTTACTGACAATTCTCGGTAGCGCCGAGCGCTTACTAGAAGTGATTCGTGAAGAGCTGGAAAAAGTTAAAGCCGACTACGGTGATGAGCGTCGCACGGAAATCACTGCTTCGCGCGTTGATTTAACCATTGCTGACCTGATCACCGAAGAAGAGCGCGTGGTAACGATTTCGCACCTGGGTTATGCCAAGAGCCAGCCTCTCGATGCCTATGACGCCCAGCGTCGTGGTGGTCGTGGTAAAGCAGCCACGGGTGTTAAAGACGAAGATTACGTAGAACACCTGTTAGTGGCCAACAGTCACACCACACTGCTGCTGTTCTCCAGTAAAGGTAAAGTGTACTGGATGCGTACCTTTGAAATTCCAGAAGCTTCACGTACTGCGCGCGGTCGTCCAATTGTGAACTTATTACCATTGGATGAAGGTGAGAAAATCACTGCCATGCTGCCGGTTGATGAGTACACCGAAGACCACTTCGTGTTTATGGCAACAGCTAAAGGTACGGTTAAGAAAACTCCACTGGAGCAATTCAGTCGCCCACGCACTTCAGGCTTAATTGCCTTGGGCTTGGATGATGACGACACCTTGATTTCAGCAGCAGTCACTGACGGCTCACGTGAAGTGATGTTGTTCTCAGACGGCGGTAAAGTGACACGTTTCGCTGAAACTGATGTGCGCGCCATGGGCCGTACCGCTCGCGGTGTGCGTGGTATGCGTCTACCCGAAGGTCAGAACCTGATCTCCATGATTATTCCAGAAGAGGGCAGCGAAATTCTGACTGCTTCTGCGCGTGGCTATGGTAAGCGTACAGCCATTGCTGATTTCCCCAGCTACCGTCGTGGTGGCCAGGGTGTGATTGCGATGATTTGCAGTGAGCGTAACGGTCATTTGGTCGGTGCGATTCAAGTACTGGATGGCGAAGAAATTATGTTGATTTCTGACCAAGGCACCTTAGTGCGTACTCGTGTTGATGAGGTTTCCTCTTTGTCGCGCAACACTCAAGGTGTAACCTTGATACGTCTAGCAAGCGACGAGACATTAGTCGGTTTAGAGCGTGTACAAGAGCCAACTGTCAGTGATGATTTAGATGCGCAAGGCGATGATGGTGCCGAACATGCAGTAGATGCATCTACTGATGCACCTGCCGTTGAGCACGATGACGTTAGTACAGATGAAGACTCTGTTGCTGGCGAGTCCAACAATCCTAAAGAGTGAGAGAGCAGTGAGTAGAGCTTATAACTTTTGCGCAGGCCCGGCTGCGCTACCTGAGGCGGTCTTAAAACAAGCACAAAGCGAATTGCTCGATTGGCATGGCAAGGGATTGTCCGTGATGGAAATGAGCCACCGCAGTGACGAGTACACTGCGATTGCCGCCGAAGCTGAGCAGGATTTACGTGACCTGTTAAATGTGCCAAGCAACTATAAAGTGTTGTTTATGCAAGGTGGCGCAAGCCAGCAGTTTGCGCAAATCCCACTGAACTTTTTAGCGGATGGTGGTTGTGCGGACTATATCGATACCGGTATCTGGTCGAAAAAAAGCATTGATGAAGCCCGTCGCTTTGGCAATATCAATGTTGCTGCCAGCGCTAAAGAACATGATTACTTTGCCATTCCAGGTCAAAACGAATGGAAGCTGAGTAAAGATGCCGCTTACGTGCACTACGCCAGCAATGAAACCATTGGCGGTTTGCAGTTTGACTGGACGCCTGAGACCGGTGATACCCCGCTGGTTGTTGATATGTCCTCGGATATCTTGTCGCGTCCTATCAATGTCAGTGACTACGGGATGATTTACGCCGGCGCGCAGAAAAACATTGGCCCAAGTGGTCTAGTGGTCGGCATTGTGCGTGAAGACTTACTCGGTCATGCGCGCGCCAGTTGCCCAACCATGCTCAACTATAAAGTTGCTGCTGATAATGGCTCGATGTACAACACGCCACCGACCTTTTCTTGGTACTTATCAGGCTTGGTTTTTAAATGGTTAAAAGAGCAGGGTGGCTTAGATGCCATGGCTAAACTCAACCATGCTAAGCAAGCACTGCTGTACAAAACCATTGATGACAGCGATTTTTATAGTAATCCAGTGACGAAAAACAACCGCTCATGGATGAACGTACCCTTTCGTTTAGCTGATGCTAAGCTCGATAAAGCCTTTTTGGCCGGTGCCGATGAGCGTGGTTTATTAAACCTGCAAGGTCACCGCTCTGTGGGCGGCATGCGCGCTTCAATTTATAACGCGGTATCACTTGAAGCTGTTGAAGCTTTAGTGGCTTATATGCAGGCCTTTGAGAAGGAGCATGCATAATGAGCGAGCAAGCATTGCAAGCTTTACGTGTGCGCATTGACAAGCTTGATGAGCAGATTCTTGAGCTGATCAGTCAGCGCGCACGCTGCGCACAAGAAGTGGGGCATATTAAAATGGCCACGCTAGCTGAAGGCGAAGAGGCGATTTTTTACCGCCCTGAGCGTGAAGCACAAGTGCTCAAGCGCATTATGGAACTCAACAAAGGCCCGCTCGATAACGAAGAGATGGCCCGTTTATTCCGTGAAATCATGTCAACTTGCTTAGCACTTGAGCAGCCATTGAAAGTGGCCTATTTGGGTCCGGAAGGTACCTTCTCGCAAGCGGCAACCGTTAAGCATTTTGGCCAAGCAGTTGTCAGTAAACCGATGGCGGCGATCGATGAGATCTTTCGTGAAGTCGCAGCGGGCGCGGTCAGCTTCGGTGTTGTGCCAGTAGAAAACTCCACTGAAGGTGCCATTAATCACACCCTCGATAGTTTTCTTGAGCATGATTTAGTGATTTGCGGGGAAGTTGAACTGCGTATTCACCACCACTTGCTGGTTGCTGAAAACACTAAGACTGAGAAGATTTCACGCATTTACTCGCACGCTCAGTCTTTAGCGCAATGCCGTAAGTGGCTAGATGCCCATTATCCAAACGTTGAGCGTGTGGCTGTATCAAGTAATGCTGAAGCGGCGAAGCGCGTAAAAAGCGAGTGGAACAGCGCCGCGATTGCCGGTGATATGGCAGCGCAATTGTATGGCTTAACCATTCTTGACGATAAAATTGAAGATCGCCCAGATAACTCGACGCGCTTTTTAATCATTGGTAATCAAACAGTACCTGCGACAGGCGATGATAAAACGTCGGTGATTATCTCTATGAGTAACAAGCCGGGTGCGTTACATGAGCTGCTGGTGCCGTTCCATGCCCATGGTATTGATTTAACACGCATTGAAACGCGCCCATCACGCAGTGGCAAATGGACCTATGTGTTCTTTATTGATTTCATTGGGCACAAAGATGATCCGCGGGTCACCAGTGCTTTGGAGCAGATTGCCAATGAAGCTGTGGGGCTAAAGGTTTTAGGGTCCTACCCCAACGCCGTTCTCTAACCATATTATAACTGCCGCTTAAAGAGCGGCAGTTGCTTGTTTGAGGAGCTGTCAATGAGTTGTGATTTTTTAGCTGCGGCCTTACCCAGCGTACAAAAACTATCCCCTTATGTACCTGGCAAACCGGTGGAAGAACTGGCTCGTGAGTTGAGTCTCAATCCTGCCGACATCGTTAAGCTCGCCAGTAATGAAAACCCGCTAGGCCCCAGCGCCAAAGTCTGCGCAGCAATTAGTAACGCTTTACCTGAGCTGACTCGCTACCCTGATGGCAGTGGTTTTGCACTTAAAGCGCAACTGGCTGAGCACTATGCGGTTGAGCCTGCACAAATCACCCTGGGCAATGGCTCCAACGATATTTTAGAGTTGGTCGCGCGCGCCTGGTTAGCCCCGGGGCGTAATGCGGTATTTAGTGCGCATGCTTTTGCTGTTTATCCGATTGCGACACTGGCATCAGGTGCTGAATGTCGCGAAGTACCCGCTAAAAACTATGCCCATGATTTAGATGCAATGGCTGCGGCTATTGATGACAATACTCGCGTGGTATTTATTGCTAACCCTAATAACCCAACGGGAACTTGGTTTAACCAAGCTGCACTGAATGCTTTTTTAAGCAAAGTGCCTGAGCATGTGCTGGTTATTTTAGATGAGGCGTATATTGAATACGCAGCAGACAGCGATTTGCCTGACGGTATGGATTACTTAAGTCGTTATCCCAACTTGCTGGTATCACGTACTTTCTCTAAAGCCTATGGCTTAGCGGCGCTGCGTGTGGGCTATGCCATTTCATCCAAAGAAGTGGCGAGCGTGCTGAATCGTGTGCGTCAGCCATTTAACGTCAATAGCTTAGCATTAGTTGCCGCTTGCGCAGCTTTGGATGATAAAGAGTATTTGGAGCAGAGCCGCATTCTCAATACCCAAGGCATGCAGCAGTTGGAGCAGGGCTTTAAGCAGCTAGGGCTGTCGTGGTTACCCTCGCGAGGCAACTTTATTGCTGTTAATTTCCAGCGTGATGCCGCAGCCATTAATCAGGCCTTACTTGAGCATGGTGTCATTGTGCGTCCGGTAGCGGGTTATGCTATGCCTACGTTCTTGCGTGTCTCTATCGGTACTAAAATTGAAAACCAGCGCTTCCTTGATGTCTTAACTCAGGTGTTAGAGCAGGCTTAATATGGATAAGACTCTCACTGCAACAACTCAGATCAATCGCTTAGTAGTGGTTGGTTTAGGCTTGATTGGTGCCTCGTTTGCGAAAGGGGTTCGTGATGCTGGTTTAGCTCACGAAGTCGTGGGCGTTGATTTAAATGCCCAAGCCTGTGAGCGTGCAGTGGAATTGGGTATTGCTGATCGCTGTACCACAGAGTTGGCTGAGGCTTGCGTTGGTGCTGATGTAGTGATGCTAGCAGTGCCCGTTTTAGCGCTCAAAAGCTTGTTGATGCAATTGGCTGCACTGCAGCTTGAACACACCATTATTACTGATGCCGGTAGTGTTAAAGGCCATCTGTTGCAAGCGGCTCAAGAAGCTTTTGGCCACTTGCCGCCACTGCTCGTGCTGGGGCATCCGATTGCAGGTTCTGAGCGTAGTGGCGTAGATGCAGCTAATCCTGACCTGTTTAAGCACCATAAGGTTATTTTGACACCGCATGCCAAGACTGATCCTGAGGCTTTGATCTGTGTACAAAAGCTCTGGCAAGGTTTGGGTGCGGACGTTGAAAGTATGAGTGTTGAGCAGCATGACCGTGTCTTAGCTGCAACCAGTCATTTACCGCATTTACTGGCGTTTGGCCTAGTAGATTCACTGGCTAAACGCAGTGAAAACTTAGAAATATTTCGTTATGCCGCGGGTGGTTTTCGCGATTTCACCCGAATTGCGGGTAGTGATCCACTGATGTGGCACGATATTTTTCTTGCTAACCGTGAAGCCGTGCTCGAACAGTTGGATCAGTATCGTGATGATCTGGATGAGTTGCGTCAGGCGATTGCCGAAAAAGATGGGCGTCATCTGCTTGGTGTGTTTACCCGAGC
>JAAZCO010000251.1 GCA_012513235.1 Gammaproteobacteria bacterium | reverse complement strand
GGTTATTCATCCCATGTTTAAGAAATTACGCGGCATGTTTTCCAGTGATTTATCCATCGATTTAGGAACTGCCAACACCCTTATTTATGTACGTGAGCGCGGTATTGTCTTAGACGAGCCATCTGTCGTCGCGATCCGTACACGCGGCAACCAAAAAAGTGTGGTTGCTGTCGGTACCGATGCCAAGCGTATGTTAGGTCGGACCCCGGGTAATATTTGTGCCATTCGCCCGATGAAAGACGGGGTGATTGCCGATTTTAGTGTGTGTGAAAAAATGCTGCAGTACTTCATTAATAAAGTGCACGAAAACAGCTTTTTACAGCCCAGCCCACGTGTGTTGATTTGTGTGCCATGCAAATCGACCCAGGTTGAGCGTCGTGCCATTCGCGAATCTGCTTTAGGTGCAGGTGCGCGTGAAGTGTTTTTGATTGAAGAGCCGATGGCGGCGGCGATTGGTGCAGGTTTGCCCGTCGATGAAGCGCGCGGTTCAATGGTGGTGGATATCGGTGGTGGTACCACGGAAATTGCCCTGATCTCATTAAACGGTGTGGTCTACGCAGAATCGGTACGTGTCGGTGGTGACCGTTTTGATGAAGCTATTATCAGCTATGTGCGTCGCAACTACGGCAGCCTGATTGGTGAGTCGACGGCGGAGCGTATTAAACAAGAAATTGGTGCTGCTTTCCCTGGCGGCGAGTTATTAGAGTTTGATGTGCGCGGACGTAACCTGGCTGAGGGTATTCCACGCAGCTTTACGCTCAATTCCAACGAAGTATTGGAAGCACTGCAAGAATCACTAGCGGCGATTGTCCAGGCTGTTAAAAGTGCGCTGGAGCAATCACCACCTGAGTTGGCTGCTGATATCGCCGAGCGTGGTTTGGTCTTGACCGGTGGCGGCGCGTTACTGCGTGATATGGACAAACTGCTCGCACAAGAAACAGGTTTGCCGGTTATTGTTGCGGAAAACCCGAAAAACTGTGTCGCCTTAGGTGGTGGTCGTGCTTTAGAGATGATGGACAGTAACTCGATGGATCTATTGTCAGCTGACTAAGCACAGGACATTTATTTGAGCGTTAGGCACTGCGTGTTGATCGTTCAACTTAACTGCGGATAGCTTTATACTATTGCGCAGTTAAGCCGCCGAGGATGCATCATTAAGCCGTTATTTGCCAAAAGTACTGTATTAAGTACACGTTTTTTAATTCTGACTTGTCTGTCTGTTGCCTTAATGTTTGTGGATGCGCGCCTTGAGGTGCTCAAACCTGTGCGCAGCAGTTTAGGTATGGTGCTGACGCCACTGTATTGGATGGGCGATATGCCGGTGCGACTGTGGTCTGATACCATGCAGTTGTTTAGCAGTCGCACTGATCTACTGGCTGAAAACGAACAATTGCGCGCTGAAACCCTGCTAATGCAGCGTCGCTTACAAAAACTGGCCACGCTGACTGAACAAAACGTGCGTTTGCGTGAGCTGCTCAATTCTTCTGCGCTCGTCGATGACCGTGTTTTGGTCGCTGAGTTGATTGGCGTCGATCCCAATCCGCATACCCATCGTGTATTAATTAACCGTGGTAGCAGCAGTGGTGTGACTTTGGGTCAGCCGGTGCTGGATGCCCGTGGTGTGATGGGGCAAGTGATCGAGGTGATGCCTTATACTTCGCGGGTGCTATTAATTACCGATACTAACCATAGTATTCCCGTGCAAGTAAACCGCAATGGTTTGCGTGCTATTGCTAGCGGTGTAGGTAATCTTGAATCCATTGAATTGCGTTATGTGACTGACACTGCCGATATCCGCGAAGGCGATTTGCTGGTGACCTCTGGTATGGGGCAGCGCTTTCCTGTGGGTTATCCAGTGGCCGTGGTGGATGAAGTGCAGCGCAACACCGGGCAGCCTTTTGCGCGTATTAAAGCCTTGCCCGCTGCGAACTTAAACCGCAGTCGTTATTTGTTATTGGTGTTTAGCGATGGTAAAGGCTCGACGCAGGCGTTAGATGCTGAAGTGGAAAATGCCTTAGAAGATGCCAAGCAACTGCTTAAGGCTACTGAGAAAACTGCAGCGGAGGCCGAGTAAATGAGAGCATCATCGGGTAAGGCTATGCTGCTAATGTGGCTGACATTGATTGTTGCTTTATTGCTGTCGGTAGCGCCCATGCCGGAGCACCTAGAAATGAGTCGGCCACTGTGGCTGGCGCTGGTGTTAACTTTTTGGGCGATGAATTATCCGCATCAGGTGGGCTTGTTAACCGCTTGGAGTTTGGGAATCGCGCAAGATATTTTATACGGTAGTTTATTTGGCCAGCATGCGTTGTCTTTGATGCTAGTGGTGTTCCTGATTTTAACTTTGCAGCAACGCCTGAAGCTCTTTCCTTTGTGGCAGCAATCCTGCGCTTTATTGATTATTTATGGCCTCGCGCAATTGGTCTTGCTGTGGTTAAGTACCCTGTCAGGAATGCGTCCTGAGTTAAGTTATTACGCACTACCGGTGCTGGTCAGTTGTTTACTCTGGCCATGGCTGTTTTTGCTATTTAGTAATGTGGGGCGTTTGCGCAGTCTTCGCTAAGATTTGTCTGAGAGGCTCTGGCATGGGCTTGAGCTGGATGGGCAAGGCAGTTAGCGGTATGCGGCGCAACGATGTATCTTGAGCATTGTAGTGCGTGAATTGTTATCCAAGGCATTGGGTGTTTTGCACAACCTGTGCCTTGTTGCTGTGTGTTATAGATTCGTGCACATCCACGCTTTAGGCTGAGAGCATCATGAGTGAAGAAATTTTAATAAATATAACGCCAATGGAATCGCGTGTTGCGGTGGTTGAAAATGGTGTCTTGCAGGAAGTGCATGTTGAGCGCACTCAGCGTCGTGGTATTGTCGGTAACATCTATAAAGGTAAAATTGTCCGTGTGTTGCCGGG
>JAAZCO010000250.1 GCA_012513235.1 Gammaproteobacteria bacterium | reverse complement strand
TGTCAACGATACCACCAGCGTCCTGCTTTAGATCAAATTGTACGTCGGCATTGAATGCATTCTCGCCTAAACCGCTATGAGTGATCTGAGTGCCATGATTATGCCGCATTTTGGCGCGCATTTCGCTGACTTCTGCTTGTAGTATGGGCAAACTGCGTTGGCGGCCCAAAACATTTAAGCGTACTTGATCAAATTGCTGAGTTAAAGTCGGGTCACCGACTAACACGCGCGCACGGATCAGAGCTTGGTGTTCCCAAGTCCAGGCTTGTTCTTCTTGGTAGCGGGTAAAAGCTGTCAGCGATGTAGCCAGTAAGCCTGAGTCACCGCTGGGACGTAAGCGCATATCCACATCATAGAGGCCGCCAGCAGTGGTACGCGTGGTCAGCATCGAAATAATCCGCTGGCCCATGCGTGTATAAAACTGTGCGCCATCGACCGGACGGGCGCCGTCAGTTTCTGCTAAAGGGTCACAATCATAAATAAAAACCAAATCTAAATCTGAGCCGTGGCCCAGCTCAATCCCGCCGAGCTTGCCATAACCAACCACCACAAAGTCCAGTACGCTACTGCTACCATCGAAGCGCTGTGGTACGCCATGCTTGCGTACCATTTCATTCCAGACCAAATGCAGCACCTGTTCCAAAATGGCTTCAGCCAGCCAGGTTAGATAGTCGCTGACTTTCATGAGCGGTAGCGTGCCGGCAATTTCTGATGCGGCGACGCGCAAACGGTGTGCTAGCTTAAAGTGACGCAGCGCATTCATTTGCTGCTCTAAATCATCTTCAGGAATACGCAGCAGGTATTCACGTAATTCAGCCGCGAGCTCGGGTGCTAAAGGTGGGCGATAGAGGCGACCTTCATTGAGTAACTCATCGAGTAGCGCGGGAAAGCGCGTCAACTGTTCGGCAATCCAAGGGCTGGCGGCACACAGACTGATCACTCTCAGCAGTGCACCTGGATTTTCTGTGAGTAAAACTAAGTAAGCCGAGCGGCGGGCTACAGCTTCAATCAGCGGTAAGACGCGTTCCAGCACTAAGTCAGGATTATCATGTTCTACCGCTTGCGATAAAAAACGCGGCATAAAAGCATCGAGACGTTCACGTCCAAGGCGCTGCATAGCTCGGACTTGGCTGCCCTCACGCAATTGCACAATGCGCTGCCAAGCGGCTGGACTGTCCTGATAACCCGCATCGCTGAGTTGTTGATAGATACTTTCTGCAGCAATGGTGTCTTCCCACACCGGCAACCACTCACCGCCAATGCAGTCTTCGTCATCTTCATCGGGGTCAGCAATCACTTCGCGGAAATGATGTTCGATGCGTTTACGCCAATACATCAGTTGGCCAAAAAACGTCGACCAATCATTAAAACCCATCATAAAGGCTAGGCGTGCTTGCTCAAGCTCGGTATCAGGTAGGCTTTGCGTTTGTAGGTCGGCCACTGCTTGCAGCGCATGCTCGGTGTAGCGCAAAAAGCGGTAAGCATCTTTAAGTTCAGTCACGTCAGATGAAGGCATATAGCCTTGGGCCGCCAGCGTATCCAAAATATTGAGTAAAGGGCGTTGTTGCAGACTGAGATCGCGGCCGCCATGAATCAGCTGGAAGGCTTGGGCAATAAATTCCACTTCACGGATACCGCCGGAGCCGAGTTTGATATTGTCGTCCATATCTTTGCGGCGTACTTCTTGTTGAATCAACTGCTTCATCGAGCGCAGTGCTTCAATAGCGGAGAAGTCCAGATAGCGGCGATATACAAAAGGCCGCAAGATGCGCAAAAGGGAGGAGCCGGCATTTTGATCACCGGCAATCACGCGCGCTTTAATCATGGCGTAACGTTCCCAGTCACGGCCTTGGTTTTGATAGTACTGCTCAATGGCGTTAAAGCTATACACCAGCGGCCCGCCTGAACCGTAGGGGCGCAGACGCATATCCACGCGAAAAGCAAAGCCATCCTCGGTCATGGTATCCAAGGCTTTAATCAGCTTTTGCCCCAGGCGGGTAAAGAACTCTTGATTATCTAAACTGCGTTTAGCACCTTCAGTTTCGCCACCTTCGGGATAGGTGAAAATCAAATCCACATCGGAAGATAAGTTCAGCTCATAGGCACCCAGCTTGCCCATGCCGAGAATAACCAGTTGCTGTGGCAGCTTGCTGTAGCGGCCGATGGGTGTTCCAAACAGCTGGCAATGTTGCTGGTACAGCCAGTGGTAGGCTAAATCAGTACAGGCATCGGCCATCGCTGATAAGTCGCGACAGGTCTCGCTCAGTTCTGCTTGGCGAATCAAGTCACGCCAAATAATGCGCACCTGTTGGCGGTTACGGTATTGGCGTAAGTGCAGTAATAAGCTATTTTCATCAGGGCAATCAGTCAGACGCTCATTTAGCTGGAAACGAGTTTCACCTGGAACCAAGGTGCGATCGAGTTGCCCTGAGGTCACTAGATCAATCAGCATCTGCGGGTCACGAATAGCTTGACCTAACACAAAATCACTTAAACTGCAGACACGAATAAAGTCTTGATAGCGGCTGTCTGACCATTGTGGATTAGCGATGTTGTGTTCTTGTAAGGCATGCGCCCACTCGCGCTGCGCTTTTTGTTGTAAAAGTAATAGGCTTGAAGGAATCGTATCCAGTAAAAGAGGGGTCATGCCAGATCCTGAACAATGTCGCGCTAAGAGTGTCAGTAAAGATACCTTAAATCAGCAGGGTATGGCGCACCTAAGAAAATCACTTGGCCAAAAGGCTTAGTTAATAAATGCTGACTCTTGCGTCATTTTGTAGTAAAACTACATAAAAGAAAAATAAGATGACTTTTGCTGTGCCATGGGCTGACTGTTCACAAGACATGAAGCACGTATAGGTCTCATCATCAATAGACCCTTTGTTTGGGAGCGAAACATGCAAGATTTTGATCCGGTAGAAACGCAAGAATGGCTGGATGCTTTGGACTCAGTTCAAGCACACGAAGGCGAAGAGCGCGTACACTACATTTTATCGCGTCTAGGTGAACTTGCCAGCCGCAGTGGTACACGTTTACCTCATGCGATTACCACTCCGTATCGCAACACTATTCCAGTGACACACGAAGCCCGTATGCCGGGTGATTTGTTTATGGAGCGTCGTATTCGCTCTCTCGTGCGTTGGAATGCTCTGGCAATGGTGATGCGTGCCAACCAAGCTGATCCCGACTTAGGTGGCCATATTGCGACCTTTGCTTCGAGTGCAACCTTGTATGATATTGGCTTCAACTATTTCTTTAAAGCACCGACTGAAGAGCATGGCGGTGACTTGATTTATTTCCAAGGCCACGCTTCACCGGGTGTCTATGCGCGTTCTTTCTTAGAAGGACGTATCAGCGAAGAGCAACTGGAAAGCTTCCGTCGTGAAACCGATGGCGAAGGTTTATCGTCTTACCCGCACCCATGGTTGATGCCTGATTACTGGCAGTTCCCTACAGTATCCATGGGTTTAGGCCCAATTCAAGCGATTTACCAAGCGCGCTTTATGAAATACCTTGAGCACCGTGGCTTTATTCAGCCGGGCAAGCAAAAAGTGTGGTGTTTCTTAGGTGACGGTGAAACCGATGAGCCAGAATCTTTAGGTGCGATTTCTCTTGCGGGTCGTGAAAAACTCGACAACCTGATTTTCGTGATCAACTGTAACTTGCAGCGCCTTGATGGGCCTGTGCGTGGTAACGGTAAAATCATCCAAGAGCTCGAAGGCAACTTCCGCGGCGCTGACTGGAACGTGATTAAAGTACTGTGGGGCCGTTTATGGGATCCACTGTTTGCTAAAGACACTGAAGGCGTGATGCAGCGTCGCATGGACGAAGCACTCGATGGTGATTATCAGAACTACAAAGCCAATGATGGTGCTTTTGTACGTAAAGACTTCTTTGGCGCTGATCCTAAACTGGCCGAGATGGTGTCTGATCTGACGGATGATGAGATTTGGAGCCTTAATCGTGGTGGCCATGATCCATTTAAAGTCTATGCCGCTTACCATGCTGCAGTAAATCACGAAGGCCAGCCGACAGTTATCCTAGCCAAAACCATTAAAGGTTATGGCACTGGTACCGGTGAAGCACAAAATATCGCGCACAACGTGAAGAAAGTTGATCTGGAAAGCCTCAAGGGTTTTAGAGATCGCTTTGATATTCCAGTGTCTGATGAAAATATTGAAAGCCTGCCGTTTTATCGTCCAGCCGAAAACAGTGCCGAAATACGCTACTTAAAAGAGCGTCGCGAAAAACTCGGTGGCTTTATACCGCAGCGC
>JAAZCO010000249.1 GCA_012513235.1 Gammaproteobacteria bacterium | reverse complement strand
CAATTGTCATCGCAAAAAGTCTTTGGCGGCCATCAGGTGCGCTATCAGCATGCTTCAGCTGTCCTTAATTGCACAATGCAATTTGCCGTGTATTTGCCACCGCAAGTGGAGTTGGGCCAGCCTTTACCTGTGTTGTACTGGTTGTCAGGTTTAACCTGCACCGATGAAAATTTTATGCAAAAAGCGGGTGCGCTAAAAGTTGCTGCTGAATTGGGCCTGATTATTGTTGCGCCGGATACCAGTCCACGCGGCGCTGCTGTGCCGGATGATGCTGAAGGTGCATGGGACTTTGGTTTGGGTGCAGGCTTTTATGTGAATGCCACGCAAGCGCCTTGGGCTGAGCATTATCAGATGTATGATTATGTCACCGCTGAGTTGCCAGCTTTAATTGAGAAAAGCTTGCCGGTTTCGGATAAGCGCAGTATCAGTGGTCACTCGATGGGTGGGCACGGTGCGTTGATTGCAGCTTTGCGCGAGCCTGAGCGTTATCAGTCGGTATCCGCCTTTGCCCCAATTTGCCAGCCTACGCAGTGCCCTTGGGGTGAGAAAGCCTTGTCTAACTATTTGGGTTCTCAGCGTGAAACTTGGATGGAGTGGGACGCCAGCGCACTGATCGCACAAGCGACGCAGCGGTTACCTATGTTGATTGACCAAGGTGAAGCCGATAACTTTTTAGTCGAGCAACTCAAGCCTGCAGCGCTCGAAGATGCGGCGGCACGTGCGCAGTACCCGTTGACCTTGCGACTGCAACCGGGCTACGACCACAGCTATTATTTCATCGCCAGCTTTATTGATGAGCACTTGCGTTTTCATGCGCAGGCTTTGTCAGCAGCACAATAACCGCTCGATTGACTGGCTGTTCAGTCTGCACGGGTAATTCCGTGTAGAATGCGGCCTATTTTAATATTCAGGTAACCCTATGCGTATAGGTCATGGCTACGATGTACACCGTTTTCAGCCCGGTGAATTTATCACTTTGGGTGGTGTACGCATCGCGCACAATAAAAGTTTTGTCGCCCATTCTGATGGTGATGTATTGTTGCATGCCTTAACCGATGCCTTGTTGGGCGCCGCAGCTCTGGGCGATATTGGCCAGCATTTCCCGGATACTGATCCGGCTTATCAAGGCGCCGACAGTCGTGAACTGTTGCGTAAAGTCGTGGCCTTATTGCAGCAAGCGGGTTGGGCGGTGGGTAATGTGGATATGACTGTCTTAGCTCAAGCGCCGAAAATGGCGCCGCATATTGTCGCGATGCGCGAGTGTATTGCTGCGGATTTGCAGGTTGAACTCAACCAGGTCAATGTCAAAGCCACGACCACAGAAAGTTTAGGCTTTGTCGGTCGTGAAGAAGGCATTGCCGCGCATGCTGTCGCGATTTTGGTGCGCGTATGACTGAGCTTGAATTACTCGGCCCACGGGCTTGGGGTGAGCCGCTGGGTACAGCGCAACTCAAAGCCACGGCAGAAGATTTTCAGGTCGATGAAGTCTTAGATATTCCTTTGTCGGGCAGTGGTGAGCACCTGTGGTTGTGGGTTGAGAAGCGTATGCTCAACACTGAAGAAGCCGCGCGACGTTTAGCAAAAGCTGCGGGTGTCTCGTTACGCAATATCAGTTATGCCGGCCTCAAAGATCGCCAAGCCTTAACCCGTCAATGGTTTAGTCTGCATTTACCGGGTAAAAGTGATCCTGATTTACGTGCGGCTGAGGGTGAGGATTTACATATTTTAGATGTGCAGCGTCACAGTCGTAAACTGCAACGCGGTGCGCATTCGGCTAATGGTTTTACCATTCGTTTAACTGACTTAAAAGCTGAACATGCGGCTTTAGAACAGCGCCTACAGACCATTGCCACGCACGGCGTGCCCAATTACTTTGGCTTGCAGCGCTTTGGTGAAAACGGCAATAACGTGCTCGGTGTGCTGGAGTATGCGCAGCGCAAAGAGTTGCCAGTGCAGCGCAACTTACGTTCACGTTTGTTATCCAGTGGTCGCAGTGCGCTGTTTAATAGTGTGCTGGCACAGCGCGTGGCCAATAACACCTGGAATGTCGCGCAAGTTGGTGATGTTTTAGCCTTTACTGGCAGCCGCAGCTTTTTTGTTGCAGGTCCCGATGAGTGCCACGACCCACGCTTAGCGCAGTTAGATGTACACCCGACTGGTCCCTTGTGGGGTGATGGTGAGTTGGTCAGTCAGGCGCAAACCCAGCTCAATGAGTTGGCTGTAGCAACAAGCTTACCTGAGCTATGTACTTGGCTGGCCAATGCTAAGCTCGAGCAAGAGCGGCGCATCTTGCGTTTGCCCGTGCGTGATTTAACCTGGAGTTTCCCCACAGGCGATTGTTTGCAACTGCAGTTTGTGTTGTTGCCCGGCTGCTTTGCCACAGTGGTATTGCGTGAATTGGTTGAACTTTTATCGGTGACTGAGGCGGTACAAGCGTGCGAATTTTAATTGCCAATGATGATGGTGT
>JAAZCO010000034.1 GCA_012513235.1 Gammaproteobacteria bacterium | reverse complement strand
TGGCGCTTGGTGATTTTTTGCATACGTTTGGCAATAATGTCGCCTTTTTCACGTACGCTTTTAGCAAAACTGTCGTCTTTCCAGAACTCTTCTAGCGCTGCAGCAGCGGTAACAAAAGCATGGTTATTACCACGGAAGGTACCGTTGTGCTCACCAGGGGTCCATTCGTCCAACTCTTCACGCAGTAACACCACAGCAAAAGGTAGACCAAAACCACTGATCGATTTAGACAGGGTAATCATGTCGGGTTTGATACCCATCTCTTCAAAACTAAAGAAGGTACCGGTACGACCACAACCCGCTTGGATATCGTCAACGATCAGCAGCATATCGTGCTTGCGGCACAGCTTCTCAAGTTTGCGTACCCACTCAGCAGAGGCAGCATTGAGACCACCTTCACCTTGCACTACTTCAACAATCGCAGCGGCTGGCTTGTCATAACCACTGCTGGGGTCAGAGAGTAGTTTATCCATCATGGCGATGGTGTTGACCTGATCGCCAAAGTACTTGTCGTACGGCATACGGCTGACATCAGACAATGCAATACCCGCAGCACCACGGTGGTGTTGGTTACCGGTTACCGCCAGCGCACCAATCGAGCAGCCATGGAAACCATTGGTAAAGCTGACAATATTGTTACGACCTTTAACTTTACGCGCCAATTTTAGCGCTGCTTCAACCGCGTTAGTACCGGTTGGGCCAGTAAACTGGATGAGGTAATCCTGCATTTTACGTGGCGTTAAAATCAGGCGGTTAAAGGTTTCTAAAAAACGACCCTTAGCTTCTGAATACATATCCAAACCATGGGCTAAGCCATCATTTTCTATATATTCGATTAATGCTTTTTTCAAAATAGGGTTGTTATGACCGTAGTTTAAGGTACCGGCACCGGCTAAAAAGTCGATGTAGCGTTTACCTTCAGTGGTCACTAACTCAGCACCCTGTGCTTGTTTAAACATCACAGGGAACGAGCGGCAATAACTTCGTACACCTGATTCGTTTTGTTCAAAATTCTTTTCAAAGGCTTGCATAATTATTCCTATAATATTTATTGTGTGGAATCGAGAGGCAAAGGGCCCGCTCGGTACAGCACTTCGTCTTCATGTAGGCCAGCAAAATGTTGCGCACTGGAGAAGAGCACCGAAGTGGTGTGAGAGATTCCTAATTGATTAAAGGCTTTTAAAAATAAAGCCTGAGAAGCGGCGTTGTCTGGAGAAATAGTGGTTTCAATAAACCGAACGCCATCAGCAGCGGCAACCCGTGCAGTCAGGGCTAACAACATACGCAGCGCTAATCCTTGACCGCGCATACTGCTATCAACAGCCACTTGCCACACGAAAAGAGTGTCGGGGCGGGCTGGTGGGCGGTAGCCAGAAATGAAACCAACCAGGTTTCCATCAGCATTCTCCGCAGCAATAGCAGTATCCGCAAAGTCAGTGCACTGCAGTAAATTGCAATACACCGAGTTGGTGTCTAGGGGCTGGCAGCGAGCGACCAGTTGATGCAGCGAGTGGCCGTCACCGTCAGTAGGTCGACGGAGTTTGACGGGAGCAAAACTCAAAATAAATCCTTGTGGTTATTGGTTTAGCCCTATTAGCCTAGGCAGCTTAAAAAATAATAACAACCGCGCTTTTCTGAGAAAACGGCTATATAGGTCGCGAAAACGGCTATTTTTTGACCAACAAGAATTGCCGTTTCGCAGCGCTATAGCTTGGCGAAACGGGGATTGGAAAAAGTGTGAAAAAACCGCTGAAAAAATATTTAAATTATTTTTGTTTTTTCGATAAATTGAACTTTTTTCGTGCAAAATCAGCTATAAAATATACTTAGCTAGCTAAATAAAGCTGAAAATTGCTCGTAAATGGTCATTTTTTACCACTTTGTAATTTTGTGCTTACCAGCCTGGCACGCCTTGGCGAATGATTTTTGAGTAATTTTCACTGTTTCTGGCTTGCTTTGAGCGTTCAGTAATACGTCCGGCGCTGCGTAATTGCGCTAAATCAAAGCCCTGAGTTAAGCCATCGAGCTCGTCGATATAGCTGGGCAGATACCCAGTTAACAAGAGGCGTGAATCAAGCGGTAAACCGCCACTGATATGCTGCATCATACCAAACACTAGAGTGGTGCAATTGACCGTAACGGTATTGTAAAAGCGTGGCTCATCAATCAGCTGATTGGCCTGTTCGATATAAGATAAAAACAACTGGCGGCGAATGTGTTCGGGCATATCGATGCGATACAAAAAGGTATCTTCACCGCGTATATTTGGACGCACAGCAACGGCATCACGCTCGTCGGTAGCGAGAATGCTCAGCTCATAGTGTTTAAAAAAGCCGGCAATTTCATCAAACTCTTGACCTTGTTTTTTGCGGATTTCTACGGAAAAAGTAACGAATTGGTGGTCATCAAAGCCGAATGAGACGAGAACGTGCGCAATGGCATCCATCCCCCAATGCGAGGTCAGCATATCCACGGACTTGAGCTTGCTTAGATCATATTGGCGGGTTTCCCAATGCGGGGTGTAATCCGTCTCGGAATGCCAATCAAAGTTGCGCACATTAAACAGGGTGACCTGATCCCCCTCAACCTGACCTGAGGTCATCTGTGCGACATCCGCCTCCCAAACATGCTGATTTGATGGTGTTAAACTGTTCCACCACACCAATAACACTGCATGCAGAGCTAGATAGATCAAACCCCCTTGGAGCAGGCTTTTACGCCATAGGTGGACTAGTGCAAATATCGCTAAACCAGCCCACAGCGCTAAACCTAGAGCCAACCACGGCATACTTAGAGGTAGTTGATAATACAGCGCTAAAGCACCCCATACGGCACCAAGGCTGATCAACACAGACAGTAGAAGGTTAAGGCCAATCATTAAGGCGCTCTGTGCATTAGTCGACATAAGAAATACCGTTAGTACCTTGTAAGTGGGTGTGCAAAATACGACGCACTTCAACAATGGCCTCAGGGGTTTCCTGCACACTGTGCCATGAGCGAATCACTTTTTCTGATTGCGCGCCAGCCAAGTGTGAGCTTTTATAAGGCACTACGCCGTCACTGGACTGTGCCAGATTCAGGTCGGGTGTGTCGTTACCGATAATTGAATGGTAAGGCACTTTATCTGAGATGGGTAAATTTGCAGCTAAGCGCACAAAGGGATCTTGGTCGCTGAGGTTGGAAATACTATTGAGTGGGCGTGTGAGCGGTGCACCACTGGCGGAGCTGGGGTCAACTAGCAATTGTGCAATCTCGCTAATACGTCCGAGCATCGAGACGGGTAATTTAATCACCCCTGCGGCCCAACGCGAAAAGCGATTTTCGGCAAAAGGAGTGCCGCGGTGTGGAGAGGCAATAAACACGGCACGGCTGGCTTGGGGCATGGGCTTAAACCACACATAGTTTTTGAGTTTTTTACGTGCTTTTTCCTTGCGCTCACCTTCGAGTTTATAGAGCTTGACCATCGGATCCCAAAAATTATCACCCGAGTCAGACACCAATAAACGCGCCAAAACCCCGCCCATGCTGTGGCCAATTAATACCACATCTTGAGAAGCGCGATTTTTACCCTCAGTATCAAAGGCATGCAAAGTATCTTGAATGGCTTTGCGAATTGCATGTTGGTTAAAGGCTAGTGGCGCATTGGTGGGGTAATACACCTGCCAGACTTGATAATTTTTACGCAGCGTTTCATCGCCAAGCACTTCATTGGCCACGTTAATCCATGCTTCGGGGCTGCTTGCTAAACCGTGCAGCATAATAATCACCCGACGGTTCGGATCGTAGGGCTGCATTAAATATACTCGGGGTTTTTCTAAAACCTCACCGCGCCCAACCAGTGTTAGCAGCGACTGACGGGCAAAACCCGAGCGCGCTAACCATAGGCCATAACCGGAAGTGAAATTAGCGGCTAAGGGTACTTGAGTGCCAGCTAGGCGGACACTGTCACGGCGATACGGGTCAAAACCCAGTAATTCTACGGTTTGTGTTGTCAGGATCTCGGTTAGAGTGTCGCCTGGGAAACGCAAAATAGCCGTCACTGCTGGGAAAGGCGTTTCACTAAAAGCATCTTCACTGCTGTTTTTATTGACCACGCGCTTAGCCGTGACTGCTACTAACTCAGCGCCAATGCCATCACGACGGTACTGGTTGCGCAGTCCTTTAAAGGTGAGTGATGAGGCGGGAATCAGTTTTTCTGGAATTTGCTGGCCCTCAGCTAAACGTACTTCATTGAGTTGGCCGCTAATTTGCCAGTATTTTGAAGTCACGCTAAAACGTCCGTGCTCATCAATGCTGTCAAGTAAGTGTTGATGGTGATGATTAAAGGTGCGGCTTACCATTTGTTGTACGGCAAAGTTGTAGTAGTCGCGGACTTGGGTTTGGCGATCTTCCAGCGCACGTTGGCTGGGGGAGCGTTCGGTAAAAAACAAATATGCATAGGCATAACGTGCGCTTTCTAAGTAAGCATTGAGCACATCAGCGGCGAGAATGCCTTCATTGACTTTCTGATCCATCGCTAAGGCTTCTTGCAGCCACAACTCAGCTAAAGCAGAAACGCGTTGCTCATTATCCAAGCCAATATTTTCGGCAAGGCTTATGCGGCATTCTTGTGGTGCGTTACGGCATTGTTTTTCATTCACGCCCACCACTTGTAAAGCTACACCGACGGCTGAGCTCATTTCACCCGTGGTTAAAATATCACCACGGCGTTGTGACATATAATCATTGGTGCTGACCGAAACACTTTTTACCCCAGCGCAACCGCTCAGTAAAATACAGCTAAACATAATCAGAGCAGTGGTGCGCCAAGCGGGGAAATTCAACACGTTGTAGCCTATGCAGTGGGGAGGTACGTAAAGATTCAGGCGCTCGCAGGCGGTGAAGGGCGGCGAGGCGCTAGGATAGTCTGAAGGTTATCGCGCGCTAAGGCTATGGGGTGTTACATAATTTTATGCTGACTGATTGGTCAAATAATATGCAGTAGTTAGTAGAGTGTTTTAGTTGCCGTAAGAATTTAATGTGATGGGTGCCGCAGGACACAATAGGCTCTTAAGTGCTGTTTTCCTTGGGTGATGAGTGTGGCAAGGTAAGGCCATATCAATCGGAGTACTGCTAATGCAAAAGTTTAATGTGTATAACCCCACCCAAATTATTTTTGGTGAGGGCCGGATTGCTGAGCTTGCTGAGCATATTGCTGCAGATGCGCGCGTTATGGTGTTGTATGGCGGTGGCAGTGCTGAGCGTAATGGCACCTTAGCTGAAGTGAAAAGTGCATTGGGTGCACGGCATGTGCAGATGTTTGCGGGTATTGAGCCCAATCCCAGCTATGAGACCTTGAGTAAAGCTGTGGATATTGTGCGTGCCGATAAGATTGATTTCTTGCTGGCAGTCGGTGGTGGCTCGGTGATTGATGGCACCAAGTTTATTGCGGCGGCGGCATTATTTGAAGGCGATACTTGGAGCATCTTGCAACAAGGTGGCACTAATATAAAGCAAGCCTTACCTATGGGGACCGTCCTCACTTTGCCAGCCACAGGTTCGGAAATGAATAACGGTGGCGTTGTGACGCGTCTAGCCACAAAAACCAAGCTGCCGTTCCATAGCAATCTGGTTTTCCCGCAGTTTTCGATTCTTGATCCAACTAAAACCTACACTTTACCTGCGCGCCAAGTCGCCAACGGTGTAGTGGATGCTTATGTGCATGTTATGGAGCAGTATTTAACCTATCCAGTGAATGCCTTAGTGCAAGATCGCTTTGCGGAAGGTTTGCTACAGACTTTGATTGAGATTGGCGAGCAAACAGTGCAGGACACTGACAACTATGACGTGCGCGCGAACCTGATGTGGACTGCTACATTAGCGCTGAACGGATTAATTGGCGCTGGTGTACCGCAAGATTGGTCGACCCACTTATTGGGTCATGAGTTGACCGCGCAATACGGTTTAGACCATGCACAGACGTTGGCGATTATTTTGCCAAATATGCTGCAATTGCGTCGCAAAGAAAAGCATGCCAAGTTACTGCAATATGCTGAACGTGTCTGGAATATCACTACAGGTGACGATGAGCAGCGAATTGATGCGGCTATTGCGAAAACCCGTGAATTTTTTGAAGCAGTGGGTGTGCGCACACGCTTAAGTGACTATCAGTTGGGTGCTGAATGCATTGAGCCCGTGCTGGCGCAATTGCAGGCCCATGGCATGGTGCAGTTGGGTGAGCACCAAGATGTGACTCCTGAGCAGTGCCGTACTGTATTGCACATGAGCCTTTAAGTTAGGCCGTAGCAGTTTGAGCAGATGATTGATCTGCTCAAACTGTTCTTTAACTTAGCTGATATAACTCAGCTAATCCCGCCGAAATTGATGTATTTCACTTCTAAATATTCATCCAGCCCATATTTAGAGCCTTCACGCCCTAGTCCTGATGCTTTGACTCCGCCAAAGGGTGCGACTTCATTGGATATTGCGCCAGTATTGACACCCACCATGCCATATTCCAAGGCTTCAGATACACGAAAGCATCTGCCAATATCACGGCTATAAAAATAAGCGGCCAAACCAAACTCAGTATCATTGGCTAATTGAATGGCTTCTTGCTCATCGCTAAAACGCATCAATGCCGCCACCGGGCCAAAGGTTTCTTCACGTGCGAGCAAAGCGTTGTGGGGCACATCTGTGAGTACCGTTGGCTGTAAAAACGTCCCTTTCAATACTTCACCGCCACAAACGAGCTTGGCACCTAAGTGCACGGCATCAGCAATATGCGCTTGGGCTTTATCCACAGCGCTTTGGTCAATTAATGGTCCAATACTGACGCCGTCCTCGCGACCATCCCCGATGTTTAATTGCTCTACAGCTGTGCTTAAACGCTGGGCAAACTCAGCGTAAACAGAGTCATGAATGTAAAAGCGATTGACGCAAACACAGGTTTGTCCTGCGTTACGAAACTTTGCCGCGATAGCTCCGCTAACCGCTGCTTCAAGATCCGCATCGGCAAAGACAATAAAGGGTGCATTGCCACCCAGCTCTAACGATACTTTTTTAATGTCTTGTGCACATTGCTTGAGCAGAGTGCGCCCCACATCAGTGGAGCCGGTAAACGACAGCTTACGTACCAGAGGATTGCTACTTAGCTCACCCCCAATCGCGCTGGCGCTACCGGTGACGACGGATAACACACCATCAGGAATACCGGCTCGTTGCGCCAATACCATTAAAGCTAAGGCGCTAAAGGGTGTGGCAGATGCGGGTTTAATCACCATGGTGCAACCGGCTGCCAAAGCAGCACCGGCCTTACGCGTAATCATGGCGGCAGGGAAATTCCAGGGGGTAATCGCCGCGCAGACGCCAATGGGTTGTTTGATTACCATTAAGCGCGAACTGTTGAGTGGGCTGGGAATGGTATCGCCGTAGGCGCGTTTACCTTCTTCGGCGAACCATTCGATAAATGAGGCTGCATAGGTGATTTCGCCGCGAGCTTCAGCTAAGGGTTTGCCTTGCTCAAGGGTCATCAATAAGGCTAAATCCTCTTGGTTTTCTAGCATCAACTCAAACCAGCGCCGTAGGATTTTTCCGCGTTGTGCAGCCGTTTGACTGCGCCATGCGGATAGGGCTGCATGCGCTGCGCTAATCGCACGCTGGGTTTCGGTCGTACCCATGTTTGGCACCGAGCCTAAGAGCTCGCCATTGGCAGGATTGTGTACAGCGATACTTTGCGTAGAATCCGCCGCGCACCAATGTCCGCCAATACATGCCTGTTGGCGTAAGAGAGTAGGGTCGCTTAAAAGCATACGGGCCTCCGGTTTACGAGATGATAAATGAGTCACTACTGTAGCGCAGACGCTAGGCGTTGGCATATATCTGCTGGGATCAAGTTGTATCGCAGGTAGGTTATGCAGAAGGCTATTGGTGCAAGCGTAGATTTTGCAGTGGAAGAGGGTTGTCTGTGTGCGCTAGTAGGGTGCGCGAGTGTTGGTGATAAAATGTACGCAAATAAAAACCCCGAGCAAAGCCCGGGGTTTTCTTAAATCAACGCCAGTTCCCTATGGGTTACCAGTGTTGTTGTATAACGCTTAGTCCACTAATTTAAGTGAACCATTCATCAGTGCAAAGTGACCTGGGAACGAGCAGAAGTAGGTGTAAGCCTGGCCTTCTTGTAGCTTGCTCACATCAAAAGTTACGCTGGTTTCTTCACCACCGCCAACAACTGAAGTGTGTGCAATCACACGCTCATCAGCATCGTTTACGTAGTTTTTATCTAAACCTAGAGCCATGCCTTCTTGTGCTACGGTCTGGTATTCATCAGATTTAGCCAGAACCCAGTTATGACCCATTACAGCGGCTGGTAACTGGCCAACGTGCTTTAGGGTTAGCGTGAATTTCTCACAGCTTTTCTTTACGTCAATTTCGGAAAGGTTAAAAGTCATTTGGTCTGTACCTTCGATTGTGGCTGCACAATCATCGGCAAATGCAGGCACAGCCAAAGCAGTTAGTACTGTTGCTACAGCTAGTTTACGGATCATAATAATTCCTTGCCTCTTTCAATGGGTTTTTAAGTGTATGCACTCTAGCAAATGTTAGAAGAGCACTACAGCACTGTAACATACTGTAAATATCTTGAAAGTAATAGTGGACTTCCCACAGTTTCATCGATACTCAACTGCCTAGTTAAGGCATTCACTTCCTGGATAATCTGCCGGTGCTAACTTAGCGTAATTAAAGTATGAGATTGACTTGCCTGTGGCCTAGCTGACGAAGTTGAACAGAGTGTTTTAGTGTCTTGATACTGTCATTTTACCTTCATGAGATGTTCACAATGTGACCTTGTATTGAAACCTATCGATTGAATCAGAAAGGTTCTTATAAGCGTCCATGACTATTTCAATATCTTCAGGGTTTGCGGACTCGCATCTTGCCATACAAAATCTACATAAAAAATTCAATCAACATGTAGCCCTAGATCAGATTTCTCTGGAAATCAACAAAGGTGAGTTTGTCTGCTTGCTTGGCCCGTCTGGTTGTGGAAAAACAACCTTGTTGCGCTGTGTTGCGGGGTTGGAGTCGCAGGATGAAGGCTCTATTTTCAGTGGCAAGCGTGACATTTCTATGTTGCCACCACAGGCGCGAGATTACGGGATTTTGTTTCAGTCCTA
>JAAZCO010000248.1 GCA_012513235.1 Gammaproteobacteria bacterium | reverse complement strand
CAAGCGCCTGCACATTGCCCTGAGTGCGCACATAGACGGCCTCTAATGCAAAGTAATGGCCCTGATGTGTAAAGAGCACCACAGGCACAGTTGAGCTGGTCTCTAAACTCATCCTTGACCTTGCAGCCATGCACTGAAGAGTTCATCAATCGACAAAACACTCACTGCAGCATTATTAAACTGCAGCAAGCCCGTCACATAAGGTTGTAAGTGTTCTGGCAATGAGTCGGGCGGTAGATGTATTTGACTCTGGGCAATATCCACCACATCCAAAAGACGATCAACACGTATAGCACTGCGCATGTGCTGGCCATGGGTGATTAAAATAGCCGATGAGGGCATGGTCTGCTTTTGCAGTGAGCTTTGCAGTTGTAGCAAAGCGTAAAGACCAATCACCGACTTCACATCACCGCGTAAATTGATCACGCCCTCAACTGAAGCTGGCAAACCTGGGACAAAAAACACTGTTTCATCACCTGGCAACACTTCTTTAACCACAGAGCCTGGCAGCGCAAAGTAATACTCACCCAAAGTGAAAATTACCAGTTTAATCATGGGCTCATCTACATCGACAATATCTTGCTGCTGATGTTGCTGAGCTAATAGCTGATCAAGTTGACTGTCACTCATGCTGAGAACCGCTCACAACCACTCGATTGCGTCCTTGATCTTTAGCGAGATACAACGCTTCATCGGCTGCCATACGTAGACTTTCCGCGTGCTGATGCTCTGGATACATACTGATGCCCGCACTAAAGGTGCAGGTAAACTGCTGATGAGCCGAATCAAAACTAATTTTGGCAAAATCCTCGCGCAATTCGTCGACCAATACTTTAGCTGCTTGCGCAGTAATATCTTTGAGCACTAAAGCAAACTCTTCACCACCATAACGGCCCACCACATCAGTCACTCTTAAACGATGCTTCAGCAGACGTGCTAGCGCCACAATCACCTGATCACCAGCCATATGCCCGTAGGTGTCGTTTACACTTTTAAACTTATCCAAGTCAATCATCACCATAGCAACGCTTTCCTGCATACGTGCCGCACCCACTAAAGCAGACACTAGCATTTCTGTAGTGGTGGTGTGATTGTACAACCCTGTCAGACTGTCTTTGGCCATTAAGCTGCGCAAGGTACGCATACGCTCAGCCCGCAAACGAACTGAGCTGACTAATTCGCTAGGTACAACAGGCTTAGTGATAAAACCTTCAACTCCGGCCTGCATCGCAGTGAACTGCTTTTCCGTATTCGTTTCATTCGATAAAAACACTATTGGCAGTCCCACATAAGCCGGCACTTGGCGCACCAATGCGGCAAGTTCAGCACCGTTACACACCGGCATATACATATCAACCAACATTAAATCAGGGCTGAAATTTTTCAGCGCATCAAAAATCAAGGTTGGATTATGAATTTGATGAACAACCATGCCAGCATTTTCTAAAATCAAACTGTGGTACTGCGCCACCGCCGGCTCATCATCCACAATCAGAATATGGTAAGGATCTTCTTGTTTATCTTCGATTAACTCATCCAAAACCGTCGCCAAGTCCATCGGTCGTGCTGGCTTGACAAAATACGCTGAAGACCCTGCGCGTACCGCACTCAGTCGCGATTCAAATGAATTACTGCCAGACAACACAATGGCAGGCAATTGCTGACCTGTCACATCTTTAATATGGGTGAGTTCATCCGTACCGGCAGTACGGCTCTGCGGAAAAAACACATCCATAATTACCGCATCAGGACGCTGCTGCAGTACCGCCTGACGAAACATCTCAGTTTGCGTAAAGTGCTCGATTTGATAACCAAAACACTGCAACTGATGAGCCAAGTAATCCACCTGTTCAGGCTCATCATCACAAATATAAATCAGGGGTGCCGCACTTCTCACTACTGGAGGATTAATCGGCTTAACTGCTGCAACAGCCACAGCCAATGGCTCGCTACTGTGTACGCTTGGCTTACAAGTGTTCACGTGCACAACCAACTGCGCCAGCATGTGCTGCAGCTGCGTATCCCACTGCACGTTTTTAAGCTGCTCCGGTGCTTCAAGCAGTTGCATCAGCAATGCCTCAGCGTCTTGCGCCAGCGCTGCTAAATCCATTAAACCAAATGACTTCCCCGTTCCATTTAAGCTATGAAAGGCACGGTGCAACTCAGGCAGCACGTCCACATAACGCTCAGGATCTTCAATCAACAGCGTGACGTGCATTTGCATCTGCTCGAGACGCGCAGGCAACTGATTGATAAAACCGGCTCTGAGCAGGGCTATTTTTTCCTGCAGCGTCTGCTGACTTGTATTCATATCGTTTTAATCCTTACACGCTGGCTGCATGGTTGAGAGTACAGTGTTGATGGCAGCAGGTAAGCGCTCGTACATATTAAAATCTTTCATCACGCATGCGTCCAAGCGCGGCTCTTGGACTAAGGCTTTGTCAGGATCATCACCGGTTAATAAGATAAAAGGCAAAGTTGAACCTTGCTCTTTAAGCTCGCGATAAAACTCAATACCACTGACCATTGGCATATTTAAATCGCTTACGATCAACTCAATACTTGAGTGTTGATTCAGCACTTCCATGGCTTCTATAGCGTTTTCAGCCTGAAAAACTTGGTAACCCAAATCTTCTAAGACGGCGGTCGTCATTTCACCAGCCAATACGTCATCATCTACCACCAGAACTTGCATATGCACCTTCTTGAATTGATTGCGATTTAATCGAGTAACACTTTAAGGGTGTCCACTAAACTGTTTTGATCAAAACTGCCTTTAACAATATAAGCATCAGCCCCTACTTCGATGCCTCGACGGCGATCGCTGTCTTTTTCACGAGACGTAATAATAATGATCGGTTTATTACGATAACTCTCATGTTCACGTAAGCGTGCCGTGAGGGTAAATCCATCCATCACCGGCATTTCCACGTCGGTTAATACCGCATCAAACTCTTCTGCCAGTGCTTTTTGCAACCCTTCGCCGCCATGCTCAGCGAGAGTAACGTGGTAGCCCCACGCCTCTAACACATCGCGCTCGATCTCCCGGGTATTTAAGGAGTCATCCACCACCAAAATACGTTTCTTAGCCTTTTGTGCATCTAAGCTGGCGACAGTAGTGGCTGACTGTCTCGTTTTACGCGCCAAATCTAAGATATACGGCACATGCATCAAGCTGACTAACTCACTTTGCCCTCGCGTCACCATTCCAGAAATCAAGGGCGTAGCACGTAAATGCTCGGGCAACTGCTGAATCACCATATCACGCTCATCGAGCAACTCATCCACCTGCAACGCTAGCTTTTCGGTATGCACACGAATCACCAGCAATAACAATGTGGTCGTCTCGCGCGGCACTGAACGCCTGGATACAGCCTGTTGCGGCAGATTCAGCAAATCAGCTAATTTCACCACTGGCACAAATTCGTTACGGATAATCACCGCATTGCGATCAGCCACGCGAATCAAATCAGTCGACTCAACCGTCAGTAACTCAGTTACATACTGTGCAGTAAAACCCAGTATTTGTGCGCCAGAACGAATCAACAACACCCGCATAATCGCCAGCGACAAGGGCAAACGCAAGGTAAAGCAGACCCCTTCACCCACCGCAGTCTGAATACTGATAATGCCTTGTAATTGGTCAACAATAGAGCGCTTAACCACATCCAAGCCCACTCCACGTCCCGACACGTCGGTAATAATTGCGCTGGTGGAAAAGCCCGGCATAAAAATCAGATCAGTGACTTGTTGATCACTCATGTCTTGTAATTCTTGGGCGTTAAACAAGCCTTTTCTTAACGCCTTCTCACGAATCGCATCTACGGATAAGCCGGCACCGTCATCGCGAATATCCAGCACGACCCAGCCTGAATCTTGACGGGCACGAATCTGTAATAAGCCTTGCGCAGGCTTACCCGCTTTTTCACGCAGTTCAGGTGTTTCGATACCGTGGTCTAAAGCATTACGTAACAAATGGATAATAGGATCGGCCAGTTGATCAATCATTTGTCGATCCAGCTCGATTTCACTGCCATAAATACGGCAATCCACTTGCTTACCCAATGAGCGCGCCATATCTCTGACTAAGTGCGCAGCTGTATCGAGCACTACCGCCAAAGGCAACATACGCATTTGCAAAGCTTTGTCGTGTAACTCTTGTGTCAGGCTGTCTTGCGAAACAACCAAATCGCGTATATCACGTGTGAACTGACGTAAAGATTGCCCTAATTCACTCCCTACGTGCTGCTGTGCTTGCAACTCAAGGCGACGCGCAGTATTAACCATTTCATGCATGCCAGCATGACTGGCATTGAGCTGCCCCATCAGCTTGATCAATTCATCCAGCTTCGTCAGCTTGACGCGCACGGTATCACTGGCAGTCAGCCTTGGAGTGGCTTGCTCCACCACAACAGTTTGAGCCGCAGGCGCAGATTCAGGCACAGCAAGTGCAGCCTCAGGTACATATTCTGCAGCCGCCTGCCCCTGCGCCAATGCACTTAGCAACTGACATAACTGCAGCTGCTGCGCATTGAGATCAGGCACAGTTGCATGCTGCACTAACTGTTCAACCTGATTGGATAACCCATCCACACCTTGGTACAAGACATCCATCACGCTGTGATTGACCTGCACTTGCTGCTCACGCAAGGCGCTGAGTAAATCTTCTAAGCTATGCGCCAGCTGCGTGATGGGCTCCAGCTTTAACATCCGCGACGAGCCTTTTAGCGTATGCGCTGAACGAAACAGACTGTTAATTTGCTCGCTACTGGCAGCCCCTTGCTCTAAAGCTGCTAAACCGCTGTTCATCTGTCCAAGATGATCTTTGGCCTCCTCAACAAAGCGGCCAATAAACTTTTTAATATCAAAAGCCATAATTAATCATCCACTTGTGTGGTGTGTAGGTCAGCAGTGAGTTGCTGTATCTGTCGGCGACTTAAAAACACCGCATCACTTGCAGCTAAGGGCACAGGTATCCAAGTTAAACCATGATTGACCTCAGCGGCAGTTGCCAAGATACGGATAACGGCTTGATAAGATCTCATCGCCACCTCGAACTGCTCTTCAGCTCGGCGCGTATCAGCCAAATAATAATGCGCTGGCCAGCACTCAGGGCAAATATAAATAACCTTTCTAAACCATTGGCAGGCGTCTTCGGTTTGTTGCTGCCATTTGCAGAGCAAACCTTGCATCAACATGGCATCCACCGACCAAGGCTGTGCAACTAAAGCATAGCCTAAGAGGCTTGCCGCCTCGTCAAACGCCTGCTGATTCAACAGCAACCAGCTTTTGAGCAAGCATGCAGCGTAATCCTCAGTCACCGGGACTGGAAAGCTCTCGAGCAAACGCATCGCACGACGCAGCTCACCTGCAGACACCAACTGCTGAATTCTTTCGAGCGCCACTAAGCGTCGATCGTCAACGCTATCAATTTTCTGCGAGGGCTCAGTCGGCGGCTGCGGCGCGACACTATCCGCTGTATCGTCAGCGCTTACAGTACTCAATGCTTGCTGATCAAGTGGCAGTACAAGCTCGTTAGTACTCTGCCTCGTCTCGGCTAGTGTTAACCCCGTCCCCATGTTGCTGTGCTTAGGACGATACGCCTCACCTTTAATAAAGAAATATTGGCCCGTATGCTCCACCAATTCAAATACACCTAAATCATTGCCTAGGGTTTCTGAACTGCCTAAAAACAAAATGGATTGTGCATTCATCAACTCATAAAACTTACGTTGAATCAGCGCACGAGTCTCTAGATCGAAGTAAATTGATACGTTACGAAAAAAGATAATATCGTAATCTGACAGCTCAGCTGGAAACTGTGACGCCAGCAAATTCAATTGATAAAAGCTCACTTGACTGCGGATATGCTCAGCCAATTTATAGCCGTGTTTTTGTGGCTGAAAATAACGCAGGCGTACAGCAGGATCTACACCACGAAAAGAAAACTGCGAATAAACACCAGCACGCGCTTTATTTAGCACGTTTTGATCCAGATCCCCTGCATCGATCTGAAACAACTCTGCCGTACGCTCGCCATATATGTGTTCTAGCAACATCACTAAGCTATAAGGCTCCTCACCGGAGGAGCAGCCAGCACTTAAAATACGCACAGGCTGCCCAGGAGCTTTGCCTGCTAACACTTGCGGGATCAAAACAGTGGTGAGTAACTGTAATTGCTCAGGCTCGCGAAAAAAGTAGGTTTCATTAACCGTCAGCTGACACACCAAAATATCAAACTGCTCAGCGTCAGTACGTATCAAACGCTCATAGGCATCTAAATCAATACAGCCACTGCGCTTGGCATTGTGCTGAAGAATCTTATACAAGCGATCTTCAGCCACACCTTCCAAAACCAAACCACAATGCGCATAAATCAGGGCTTTAAACGATTCTAGACGCCGGCTCATGCGTCTCCTCGCATCGGATTAAAACATTCTGTCATAGGTGTTGCACCGGCTATACGTAACATTTCAGAGGCTATAGTGCTCAAGGGCAGCTGGCGTTGAATCACACCTAAATTAACTGCCTCAGCATTCATCCCATAAATCACTGAACTAGCTTCATCTTGAGCCCAAGTCACGCCACCTTTATTGTGAATTGCTTGCATGCCTTGCGGCCCATCGCGCCCCATGCCAGTCATAATAAGACCCACAGCTTGCGCACCAAAAGCCTCAGCCACAGAGGTTAATAGAACATCACAGCTCGGGCGATAAATATCACCGACAGCACGTGCTTTTAATTTAATACAGCGCTCAGTTGTTACCGTCATATGCTGCTCAGACGGTGATAAGTAAACACAGCCATTGCGTAATGGCTCACCATCTTGGGCGACTTTAACATTGAGCTGGCAGACACCTGACAACCACTGCGCCATACCATCAATAAAGCCATCACTGATATGCTGGGCTATCACAATAGGCGCATGAAAATCAGCCGGCAACTGCGACAATACATGCGCTAAAGCTTGCGGACCACCGGTCGAAGAAGCAATTGCAAACACTTGACGCACAGCAGACACAGTCATAGGTGAAGATAGCGGTTTATACGTCTTCAACACGGGAGCCGGCAATTCTGGCGTGGTACGCGGGCGTAAACGAGTGATCACCGGTATCCCTGCTAACAAACGCACTTGCCGCACAAAATTCTCTGCACCTTGCAAGGTATAAGTCGGCTTAGCTATCACTTCGAGCGCACCCGAACTGATGGCTTGATAAGCCATCTCTGCATCCGACTCATTACTGACCACTAAAATAGGCACCGCTTTGCTTTGCATAATGTGCACAATGGCTTCAATACCGTTCATCACCGGCATATTGAGGTCAATGGTGACCAAGTCAGGACGCAACTGAGCCACCATCTCTACAGCTTCTTTGCCATTACAGGCTTCGGCAATGACCTCAATACCTTCTTGCTCTTCAAGCAAGGCCCGCAATATATCGCGAGCTACAGGACTGTCGTCCACGATCACTACACGTATCACCTTAGCAATGGCCATGGCAATTCAACTCCTTGAGGTCGCACAGCACACACTAAGCAATCACTCAGTAGGCTTCGCTGTAGTAAATTCACTGGTCAGTTGATTCAGTTCATCTGACATACGAATCATATCTTCACTGATATCAGTAATACTGCGCACCGATTGCGCGTTATACATACTGGCATTAGCAATATCACGCAAAGCAGTCACCACTTGGCTACTGGCGGTTTTCTGTTGACGTGTTGACAGTGAAATTTGTTGCGCAGCACTGCTGGTCTTACTGGCGGCTTGCACTAAAGCGTTGAGATCTTGAGCGGTTTCAGAGCTGACCTGCATTCCCATTTCAATGGAGCTGGCACCTTTTTCCGAGGTAATGACCAATCGGTTGATCGCATCTTGAATTTCTTGAATACGGTCTTCAATCTCATGGGTAGAATCGGTCACACTATCGGCTAAGCGACGAATTTCACTGGCCACCACAGAGAAGCGCTTGCCCGACTCACCGGCACTTGAGGCTTCTAGCGCAGCGTTAAAGGCAATCAGCTTGGTTTGATCAGCGACAGTATTAATTAAGTCCATCACTTTACTGATTTCTTTTGACTTGCGCCCTAGCTGCACAATCTCATCGAGACTGTTCTCGCTGTCTTGATGAATTTCAGACATGCGTGACTGCAAGATTTGCATTGCGCCCGCACCTTTCTTACTACTTTCTAAGGTGATATTGGCCACTTCCACTACCGACTGCGAGTAATCAGCAATTTGTGTAGACGAAGCAGACAGTTCTTCCATAGTGGAGGTAATCTCAGCAACCGACGAAGACATTTCTTCCACTGCCGCAGCCATCGACTGACTGACTTCTTGCTGCTTATCCGTGTTATGGCTGACCAAGCCCGCAGTGTAGGCTAAGTTATGCGCGGTATCAGTTAACTGATTGGAGCTGCGCTGCACACCATTGATCGCAAAAGATAAGCGCTCT
>JAAZCO010000247.1 GCA_012513235.1 Gammaproteobacteria bacterium | reverse complement strand
GTGGGTGGTTAAGAAAGCCATTATGAGCCGCAGCGCGCGCGTGCTGATGGAAGGCTGGGTACGTGTTCCAGGTGATAGCTTCTAAGCTGTCAGCTGTTGTACATACAAAAAAGCGCTCGTGATGGGCGCTTTTTTGTTTTTGCTGTTGATCACAGTCTAGTTTCAGCGACAGGTGCTGAAACTGTCAGTCAGCATATGATTGCTCAGCCATCGCGTCTTTGATACTTACTTAGAGCGCTTGTGTTGCTTCATGGTTTTTTGGATTTCTTTCCAAGCCAGCATAAGCTTTTGTCGGCGAGTTTTATTTTTTGTGGTTAAAATTGCCAAGAGTGCAATGATTAAAGCCAGTGCAAGGCTGAGAATCTCTTCCGGTGTGTCTGGCAGGCTGAAATATGTTTCAGGGGTGATGATGGTGACCACACTGTCATCTAATCTAGCTGCGCCGAGCGTCATATAAACCGGTGCATGATCAGACATGTGTTTACGACTATCTTTATGACTCAGTTTAAGCATTTTCGGGAAGGCGATAATGCCAGCTTGACCAATCTTGAGCTCTGTATCAAGGCCAACCCAGATGTTGTCGTAGAGGTTGGCATACTGCCCGTTTTTCTCTGATAAAGTGCTGGAACCTTCAGTAATCAAAGGTTTTGCGTAGCGTTTTAATGCGCTCCACGATTCGTGTGTGGGTGGCATATTAAAGTCACCTGCAAGGATGATCGGCGTGCCAGGGTAGGTGGTTTGCATCCAGCGCCAATAGTCAGCCAAAGCTTTAATTTCCGGTGTTCGGTCTGTCACGCCTTGACCGTATAAAATATGCACCGTACCGATGGCCAGTTCGCTATCGTCATGTTTGGATTTGAATTTTGCCGAGAATGGTTCACGAATAAAACGATCGCCTTTATCTGGATAGATTGTCTGGCTGCGCACGGACTCAACTGCAGAGTTACGCCATAAGAACGCGTACATTTCCTTATAGCTTTTGGAACCCACTGGGTGTGAGATTAAATAACTCCATTGTTCATCTGTATGTTTTTCGACAGCTTTTTTGAGTCGTAATACACCATTTTCGTTCATGACTTCTTGAATGGCGAGCACATCAACTTTGCCTGCGATAGCAGCTAAAGCGTTATATTTCTTGTGATCGCCTTGGCCTAAGTGCTGAATATTCCATGAGGCAAAAATAATGTCACTGGCATAGATGTAGGTTGTAGAGCCGAGCGAACCCAAGAATATGCATAACGATAAAAGAATAGCTTTGCAGCGAAGTGGTGAGTGCATCAGTAACAGCGTCCTGTGAGAGTAAAAAAGCCACAGCAATAGTAACTCTGCTGTGGCTTTTATCCAGTCAATAGTGAGTGTGAGTTGTTTTGTGTTTCCCCTCCCGCTCAGTGCGACCTCTTTTTATTCTTTTATAGGCAATAGCTTTTCAGAAAATTTGACATACCACGCAGCGGATTGCACTTGGATAATATAGGCCAGCGCAATCAGCAGCGCTGCCTGTGCTCCAGTCTCAAAGGTGTTAGTAATGAGCCAAGCAACAAACCAATCAACGTCTGCTTAATCGCAGCCGGCACATGACCTTTGGCAAAACCCGTCCAAGAAATAGTCATGCCACTGGTGGATAGCAGCGCTGCAAGTAATAAGCCCAAGGCTAATTCAGGTTGCCCAGCAAACAAAATGCGCCCCAATGCAAAGGCTACCTTAGTGTGGGTTTATTGCTTGCGCAGTCGCTCTTAGGGTTTTGCGGCATCTAGGTATACAATGTTCTGTAGATATATGCTGAATCGCAGAATATATGCCACGATCTATGCATTAAGTGTCATCAATCTTATGATCAGTGGACGCTGATTGCTTTGTTAACCTGCTAGGTGTTTTTATTGTTTACTGAATTGATTTTTGAAGAAGGATTTACCAAGGTGGATGCTGAACTTGATGTCATCTTTGTGCCAACCGATGAATTAGTGGTTGAAGCCATGCTGAAAATGGCGGCGGTGACTAAAGATGATGTGCTCTATGACCTTGGTTGTGGTGATGGTCGTATTGTGGTTGCTGCGGCAATGGAACGTGGTGCGCGGGCTATTGGTGTCGATATGGATCCACGTCGCATTGCTGAAGCCAATGCTTTAGCCACCACGATCGGGGTTGAGGATCGAGTTGAGTTTTTGCAGGAAGATTTGCTGACGGTTGATTTCAGTGAAGCCACAGTCCTGACCCTCTATTTATTACCATCACTGAACGTGAAGCTTAAAGCTCGTATTTTAACTGAGCTCAAACCCGGTACCCGTATTATTGCCCATGCTTTTAATATGGGGCGTTGGCAGCCAGATGCCAAGCGCGCGATGGGTGGAGTGTATCTGTATAAGTGGGTGGTCCCAGCACCTTTGCAAGGTACATGGGAATGGCTTAGCGCTGACGGCAAAGTGTATCGTGTGGTGCTTGATCAAACGTTTCAAATGCTCAGTGGCCAAGCCTGGATTGATGGCGAGCAAGTGGAGTTAGTCGAAGCTAAAGTATTGGGCAGTCGTGTGCGTTTAGTGATTCAAACCACAGTCACGCAAGCGGCTGAAGTGTTTATGTCAGATTATCAAGAGGGTGTGTTACTGCCGGCTGTAGGCAGTAAGCAAGTCTCGGCAGGTATTCGTTTAGAGGTTTAAGCGAGCAGGCGCGAGCCCTAGATATAATGAAAATAGCCGAACTCAATTGATGTTGAGTTCGGCTATTTTTTAACTGCTAGATTTTAATATCTAGAAAGTAGCGCAGTGCCCACCGGATGGAGCTTGACCCGAGCCTATGGCAATCACTGGTGCTTCTAGGCGTAAGTTGACTGGCTGCGCTGTGTGCCAATCCCAGACAAAGAAGCCAATTAACAGTGTCCAAAACAGCACAATACGTAATTTATTCATCTTAATATCCAAAATAGCGGCGCACACGGACACCCATCAGTGAGCCTAAAAAGGCCATCACCACCCAAATCCAGCCATGAATGCTGCCGGTTGAAATACCACTGACCATAGCGCCCACATTACAGCCAAAGGCTAGGCGCGAACTGTAGCCCAATAAAAAGCCTGCAAGAATGCCGACAATCCATTGTTGGGTATTGAGCTTTTTCGCTACACCGGACTTGTTGCGTGAGAAAATCCACAGTGCACCGGCTAAAATACCGATATTGGTAATTGAGGTTAAGTCTAAAAAGACTGACTGCTCAAGTGCTGTGGCATTGACTGGCTGACTCCAAAACGCATTGGTGCTGGGGTCAAACAGATGGCCGGCTTGCGCAATCTTCGCCGCCCATAAACCAAAGCCATACACCACGCCCCACGGCTTGCCAGCAATCACTAAAATAAGTACCGCGAGAACAGCAATCGCCACAGCGCCCATGATCAGTTTTTTATTGAAGAGACTGTGCACTGTTGTGCTGGTTTTTGACCACCACCACGCGGCGAGGCCGACCAGCAGTAAACCAAGGTAAGTTAGACCTAATGCACCACCTAAACCGACTTCGTCGACTAGACCGACAGGCTCTAAATGCCCTAAGTCTAACCACCAGCCTAAGTGCGCTGAGCCTAAAAAACTACCCAGGGCAAACACGGGAAGTATTGCCATATTTAATGGAATACCAAGGCCTGCTTTATACAAAGTTCCAGAGCCACAGCCATCTGCAATCTGCATCGCGCCGCCAAACACCAAAGCGCCAATCAGTAAGCTGATGCTTGGTGGGCCTAATGCAGCGCTAAGCTCCGTTGGGAAGCTAGCCAATAACGGCATAGAGAAGGCAGCGGCAATGGCTAACAGTAAGATTTGCGCAAAGACACCACTGGCATCACGCTTTTCAATCAGATTGCGCCAGCCGGTGGTGAAGCCAAAGCGGGCACCGGCCAAAACGGTACCTAAACCAATACCGACTAAAAATAATAGACTTTGGCGGACCGAGACAAACCAGAATAAAAATGCGGTAAACACTGCGAAAACGACAGTGAGCGCTAAACGATTGTTCATATTAATTCTTCACTAACTGAGAAAGCTTGGATTTGATTTGTTCGAAGCGGCTGGGTGTATTCTCCATCGGCAAACCTTCTTGATCCTGTGTCCACTCAGCCAGCGAAGCAGGGTAGAGGCGTACATCCTCTAAGCCCGCCACTTCTGACAGTACAAACCAGTTGGTTGCGGCCCAGTGACCCGTATTACAAAAAGATACGGTTTCTTGAGCCTGAGCTAAACCTTGCTCGGCGACCAGTTGTTTGATTTCTGCTACTGGGCGCAGGCGGGTGTCATTGCTATTAAACCACTGACCAAAAGGAATGTTTTGCGCGCTAGCAATAGTGCCGCTGGTGCTGGCCGTGGGTGCTTTAACTTGGCCTTGGTAAAATATGGGCGGACGCGCATCAAGTAGCTGATAAGTTGTATCGTGCTGGGTGATTTTATCCAGTAACTCGTCTTTAAAAATCACTAACTTGGGATTGCTGTGCACTGTCACTTGGCTGGCTGGTACCGCCGTAGCTTGCGTGCTGGTAGCCTGCTGCCATTGTTGTAAGCCGCCATTGAGAATACTTAAGTCAGTAAAGCCCAAGTATTTTAAAGTCCAGTAAACGCGTGCAGCAGCGCCAAAGTCGGTTTCATCCACACCGCTGGAATACACCACTATCGGTTGATCTTGGGTTAAACCCAGCTTGCGCACCAAGTCTTGAAAATAAGCGTCATCCGCCAATTGACCGGGGTTGTGTGCTGGACCGCGCCACTGACCATAAGGAGCCGATAATGCTTGAGGGATATGACCTGCGGCAAAATCTTCAGGGCTGCGAATATCGATGAGACGCAATTGCGCTTCGGTCGTGATGGCCTCAGATAATTGAGCTGCTTCGAGCAATGGCTGATGAATGGCAGCCTGTGCATGAGTCAAAATCAGGGATAAAAAAAACGCCACACTGGCGTAAAAATGTTTCATAGCAATGACTCCTATAACTGTGGCGCAATGATGTCACAGTGTTTGCTGCTGCCAAAGGAATGATTAGCTATATGGTTATATAAAAAGAGTTTCTTATAACCGCTCTTGGTGTGGGACTGGGCGAAATCTGAGTGACTAAGCGTCCAGGTGTATGCAGGAGGGGATGTTGGAGATAGGGCTTAAGTTAGATAGAGCTGAGGCTCAAGCTCAACTGTGCGCTGTTTTCCAGCGCACAGCTAAGTGCAGTGCTTAGTTGTTTTCCGCGAGGAAGAACCAAGTGTCTAAGACTGAGTCAGGGTTGAGCGATACGCTTTCGATGCCTTGCTCCATTAACCAGCGCGCAAGATCAGGGTGATCCGACGGGCCTTGGCCACAAATACCGATGTATTTACCGGCTTTGTTACAGGCTTGGATTGCCATCGATAGCAGTTTTTTCACTGCAGGATCACGCTCATCAAATAAGTGTGCAATCACACCTGAATCACGGTCTAGACCTAAGGTCAGTTGCGTCATATCGTTGGAACCGATGGAGAAACCATCAAAGTGCTCTAAGAACTCGTCAGCTAATAAGGCGTTGGACGGTAACTCGCACATCATAATCAGGCGTAAACCGTTTTCGCCGCGCTTAAGGCCGTACTCTTCGAGCAAGCTCACAACCTGTGCCGCTTCATTGACAGTACGCACGAAAGGCACCATCAACTCAACGTTGGTTAAACCCATCACGTCACGTACACGTTTCATCGCGCGGCACTCTAATTCAAAGCAGTCGCGGAATGATTCGCTGATATAGCGTGAAGCACCACGGAAACCCAGCATAGGGTTTTCTTCGGTCGGCTCATACAGCTTGCCGCCGATCAGGTTGGCGTATTCGTTGGACTTAAAGTCAGACAGACGCACGATAACTTTCTTGGGCCAGAACGCAGCGGCGAGGGTGCTGACACCTTCCACCAGTTTGTCGACATAGAAATCAATCGGGCTGGCATAACCTGCAGTGCGCTTTTCGATGCTGTCTTGTAAGTCGCTCGGCAGGCTGTCGAAGTTGAGCAGTGCTTTAGGGTGTACGCCAATCATGCGGTTAATAATAAACTCAAGGCGGGCTAAACCGACACCTTCGTTGGGCAGTTGCGCAAAATCAAAAGCGCGGTCAGGGTTACCCACGTTCATCATTATTTTGAAAGGCAGATCAGGCATCGCTTCCACTGAGTTGGTGCGAATATCAAAATTGAGCTCACCTTCAAACACATAACCGGTATCACCTTCCGCACAGGATACGGTAACGCCTTGACCGTCTATCAGCAGAGCGGTGGCATTGCCACAACCGACTACGGCTGGGATACCCAGTTCACGGGCAATAATTGCTGCGTGACAGGTACGGCCGCC
>JAAZCO010000246.1 GCA_012513235.1 Gammaproteobacteria bacterium | reverse complement strand
CGCTTTTGGCGGCGTTTACGTCGCACCATCCAAGATGAGTTTTTTCTGATGGATGAGCGCGCGATGCGTCCGGGCAGTTTTGCCTTTATGTGCACCATGGCGGCCCAGCAGCCCACCGTTGGACAGGGGTTGGAAGTGGCGCTGCAGTTTTTATCCTTAGTGTTTGCCGATAAGCGTGCCGTATTGCGCGTTGAGGAGAGTATGGCTGCAGTGGTGCTGCGTGAGGAAAGTGCACAGCCATCACGGGCTTTTACCTACTTTACGTTTTGGATGTATGTACACGGTTTAACCTGCTGGCTGGCCAACCAACGTATTGCTTTGTTATCGGTGGATTCACGGGGGCCTGCGCCAGAGTTTATGGATGACTACCGTGTGATGTTTTCTGAGAACTTACGCTTTGATTGTCTACAATCGCAAATACTGTTTTCGGCGGACATTCTCAGTGCTCCCATTAAACGCACCCCGCAAGACTTAGAGCGCTTTTTACGCCAAGCGCCCAATAACATCATTGTCAAATACCGCGATGAGCAGAGTTTAACCAGTCAGATCCGCCGCAAACTATTGCACAGTGATCCTAAGTGTTGGCCGGACGCGGTGTACTTAGCTGCTGATTTGTATATGTCTGTATCCACCTTGCGGCGTCGCTTAAATGAAGAAGGTCAAAGTTATCAGCGACTTAAAGATGCTGTACGCAGTTCGTTGGCGGTCAAATGGCTGGCCGATGAGCATTATACTTTTGTCGATATCGCGACCGCTTTAGGCTTTGCGGATGTGAGTACTTTCTATAAGGCCTTTCGCAAATGGACTGGCACGCAGCCCAGTCATTACCGCTCAATGTTGTTAAATAAAAACAAATAATTGGCAAAAACGTTCAAGCAGTTTGAAAGATTTTGCTATTGCTTCTCAAGCGTACTGGGGCTGACTATCGAGGTGTGTACCTTGCAATGTCAACAATAATAAAAAGTTGGAGCGTGCCATGACCCTAGTTAAACGTGATTATTTTGAAGCCTCAAAAACCTTTGATTTTGAGAGCACAGTAAGTAATGCCATTAGTGGTACTTTTGCAGCGATGAACGCATGCTATGAGTGCTGCGACCGTCATGCAGTGGATGGCGCTATTGCCTTGATTCAAGAAAATGCTGACGGCAGTTCCAGTCGCCATACTTATGCAGAACTGCGTGATCAAGCTGCGCAGTTTGCCAACTACTTAAGTCAAAAAGGTGTGCAGGCCGGTGATATCGTCGCGGGTTTGTTGCCGCGCGGTCATGCCTTGGTGGTGACTATTTTAGGTACCTGGCGTATTGGTGCGGTATATCAGCCACTGTTTACAGCGTTCGGGCCTAAAGCCATTGAGCACCGTGTGCAGACTTCGGGAGCTAAATTAATCGTCAGCGATGTGGCTAATCGCAGTAAATTGATTGATGTACAAGAATGTCCACCAGTGATGACTGTTAGTGATGCTGGTGTAGGTCTTGAGGCAGGTGATTGCGATTTTTGGTCTACATTAAATGCCTTATCGACGGAGTTTATTCCTGTACTGCGTACCGGTGATGATCCGTTTTTGATGATGTTTACCTCAGGGACCACAGGTTTAGCCAAGCCACTGGAAGTGCCGCTGCGTGCGATTGTGGCTTTTCAGCGCTATATGATTGATGCAGTCGGTTTACGTGCTGATGATTCCTTCTGGAACGTGGCCGATCCGGGTTGGGCTTATGGTTTGTACTTTGGTATCACAGGTCCGATGTCGATGGGTTTGCCGGTACTGTCGGTTGATGGCTTGTTTAATTTGGACCGCTGTTTAGACGTGGCCAAAAAATACAATGTGAACAATCTAGCTGGCGCGCCGACTGTGTTCCGTATGTTGATTGCGGCCGGTGGCAAAGTGGCTGATCAGTGGAAAGAGCAGTTGCGTGTGGTCAGTAGTGCCGGCGAGCCTTTGAATCCAGAAGTGATTCGTTGGTTTAAAGAGCACTTAGATGTGTCGATCAACGACCACTACGGCCAGACAGAAATGGGTATGGTGCTGTGTAATCACCATAACTTAGAGCATCCAATGCATATGGGAGCGGCAGGTTATGCCTCACCTGGCCACCGTGTCGTGGTGCTGGATGAAGAGGAACTCAAAGAGCTGCCTGTGGGTGTGCCGGGTATTTTATCTGTGGATGTTGAGCACTCGCCGATGTTTTGGTTTAACGGCTATAAGGGTATCGAAACCACCTCGTTTAAAGGCCGTTACTATTTAACTGGTGATACCGCGGAGCTCAACAGCGACGGCAGTATCAGCTTTGTCGGTCGCTCAGATGATGTGATCAGTACCTCAGGTTACCGTGTGGGTCCCTTTGATGTAGAAAGCGCTTTGCTT
>JAAZCO010000245.1 GCA_012513235.1 Gammaproteobacteria bacterium | reverse complement strand
CGCAGTACCGCCCTCACCATCAGAAATAGTGTAATCAACTGTTGGCACTGGACCATTAAAGTTCGGTGCAGGCACAAAAGTATAACTACCGTCTGGATTCAGAGTTAACTCGCCAACGTCATCAATAACAGCTGTTTGACCTGCCTGATATGTTTTGCCACCCACCTCAAATTCGATAACTTGCAGTGGCGCATCACCGTCTGGATCGAAGTCATTGTGCAAAACACCGTCTTTAGCAGAAACAATGAGTGTTTTGTCTTCTAGTGTTGTGTTGGTATCGTCCAGAGCTTCAGGTGGCGGGTTCTCTACTGTCCAAACAAACTCATGCTCACTGCTATTACCTGCTGGATCAGTCACAGTCACAACGACTGTATACTCACCATCGGTTGGCGTACCAGTGTTGCCATTCTGGCTGGCTGAGCTATCAATAGTTCCACTGATAACGCCAGTTTTAGGATCAATCTCCAAACCTTTTGGTAAACCGCTAGCCGTGTAAGTGAGGTCTTTTCCACTGACAGCATCTTTAAACTGCGCACTCAAATCCAAGGAAACATCATCAGCATCAGCATCATTTTGTGGTTTCAATGAGCTGATCAACTCAGGTGGTAAATTATCCACCGGCTTTTGATCCGTACTGCTACCTCGGTTACCCGCTGAATCACTGATCGTAGCGTCAACCGTCACTTGAGTTTGCCCAGGTACAACCGGTACCTGCACACGAATACCGTTATTGATATCCTCAGCAGTTACAGGGCGATCAAGTAATACATCACCGCTTGGGGTTTTCACTAGTAAGTGATCGCCAACTTTAACGCTGTTTTTATCTAAGATAATCAGAGCAGGTACTTTGCCATTGATAATTTCTGCTTCACTGTAAACACCATCAGGACCTGCACCTTCGAGCTTCACCGTCAGTTTTAATTCACGGGCAGTGTGATCTTCATGACGTCCGACATGCTCTCTCCAGCGATCGCTCTCAAAATCACGCTCTGGCAAAACCATGCCCAGCGGCTTAAGAAGCTCTTCGATGCGGCGTACGGTTAGATGTGTAAAACCATCCGACTCAATAATTTCATGAATGCGCACTAACTGCACAAAACCGTGCCCTTCCTCACCTATACCACCACTGCTGTGGCTGGTACGAGCCAGCGGCGACGCTGATGAACTTACAGCTTGCTCTGATGTGTTAATCGGCGTTAATGGTGCAATAGTAGCAAGAGGATCAGCTATAAAAAACTGCTCTGCTGGCACTTCTTGCTCACCTAACATGGTCAAGACTTGGTTGTTAGGAAACTCTAAATCAATTTGCGCACCGGATGCGGTCACAACCATTTCTTGCATAGAAACGGTATCGCCCACTTTTAATTCGCGACGCGAACCATCTGGTGCAACAGCCCATGCTTTACCTTGTAAGGACACAACAGTGATTAAATTATCCATAACAACCTCATCTTCAAAACGTCCAGTAAGCGGGCCGGTGCCAACTACCAGTTAAAATTATAATTAGCGCTCAGTTAAAGCATTCGCTTTAGCGCGCAATAAAGGTTTAAGTAAGTACGACAAAATAGTTTTCTTCCCGGTCAGTACATCCACTTGCGTGGTCATCCCGGGAATAATTGAAAGATTTTTTGCAAATTCAGGGTCATGCGCAACGGCACGCACCAAGTAATAGGTGTTGTCGCGCTCATCAGTAATAGTGTCCGCACTGATGTGCTGCAAAGTGGCCGACATACCGCCGTAAATGGCGTAGTCATAGGCATGAAACTTAATCGTAACGGGCAAACCTGGACGTAAAAAGGCGATATCCGAAGGGGCAATTTTGCCCTCAATCACCAGCTCGCTGCCTTCAGGAACAATTTCTAAAACAGCATTACCCGGCTGCACAACACCGCCAAGGGTGTTAAAGAATACGCGCTGCACCGTGCCGTTGACTGGGGAGCGAATCTCGGAGTACTTCACCCTATCGGCTAAGCCATCCACGCTTTTTTCAATACTGCTTAACGAAGACGAAGCTTCACTCAACTCGGCCTGCCACTGGTTGCGTGCAGTCAGCTGGACTTCTTGAATACGCCCTTGTGCTTCTTGAATACTGGCTTGAATTTGACGAGCGCGCGCCGCGGCCTGATTGAGCTCACCACGAGCGCCCGCTGTGTCACGCTGCAAACGTAGAATTTCAACTTCAGACACCGCACCCGACTGCAACAAAGGCTTGGTCACTTGCAGCTCTTGATTGGACATATTAAAAGCTTGCTGCGCAGCACTGAGACGCGCCTGAGTCTCGCTCAACTCTTGTTGACGCTGACTCAACTGATCGCGAGCAATGGTCAAGCGCTGTTGTAATTCACTCAGCGCACTGCTGTAGTAACTTTGCTCGCGAGCTAACACTTGCAACTGTTCTGCAGTTAAATCAGCTGCCATATCAGGAGTGTAAGTATGCTCATTGATTAAAGCTCTGAGGCGCTCAACCTTAGCGCGCAACGCAAATACACGTACGCTATTTTCTTGGAAATTAGCCACAAAACGCGTGGGGTCAATGCGCACTAACACATCACCCTCCTGCACATATGCGCCCTCTTGTACAAATAGTTCCTCAACTACACCGCCATCCACCGACTGAATAACCTGCAGTTGGCGTGAGGGAATCACTTTACCTTCGCCGCGTGTTACCTCATCCACAGTGGCAAAACCAGCCCAGACCACTAAGCTGATAAAAATCAGCGCAATGCAATACAGCAGGCCACGGGCTTTGAGTATTTGCTGCTGTTTTAAGGCAAATTGCGCATCGGCTTCCCAGTGCCCAGCTTTATTATAAAAAGCTGAAAACAACGGCTTAAAGATGCGATCAACAAACTTAAGGCCACGGCGATTCACTTCAGTGAGGCCTTGCAACTGTTCAAAGGCGCGCTGCTCAGTGCTTTTCGGTGTCGGCTCTAAACTGCTCATGCGCTCACCTTCTGCAAAGTACCTGCAGCTAACGCCTGCAGCACATCATCTTTAGCACCGTCGGCCAGCAACTGTCCGCCATCGAGCACAATCAAACGCTCAACCAAACTCAGCAAGCTGGTTTTATGAGTGATCAACAGCAGGGTTTTCTGAGCGCTGAGTGTTTTAATAGACTGGCACAAATGCTGTTCAAGACCGCTGTCCATCGCACTGGACGGCTCGTCGAGCAGCATAATTGATCCTTCGCGCACAAAAGCACGTGCCGCAGCAATGGCTTGACGCTGACCACCGGATAAGCGGCTACCGTTTTCGCCCACCGGCATGCCTAAACCATCCGCATGGCTACCAACTAAGGGTGCTAAGCCAGCTAACTCAACGGCTGCTAATACGCTTTGATTATTAGGATGTGACAAACCTAAAGTGATATTTTCATACACATTACCGCTGAGCAACTGCGGCTCTTGCGGGATATAGCTGATATTGCGACGCAGTTCAGCCGGATCAATCTGCTCGATATGGACACCATCAATTAAGATTTGGCCTTGGGTGGGCTTATATAAACCTAGAATCAGTTTTTCGATGGTGCTTTTACCTGAGCCCACTCGCCCTAAAATAGCCACTGACTCCCCAGCTTTAATACTAAACGACACATTATTTAATGCGCTGCGTTCTTCATTGGGGTAGTTAAAGGACACATTTTTAAACTCGATATCACCGCGAATCTGCGCACGACTGATAAATTTCTTACCTGCGGGGCGCTCTTGCTCATTTTTCATCATTTCTTCAAGTGAAGTTAATGACGTAGCGGCTTGGTAATACTGTGTGAGTAATGAAGCCGCTTGGGATACCGGTGCCATAGCCCGTGATGACAGCATATAACTGGCAATCAAAGCACCCTGTGACATATCACCCGCCACCACTAGATACACGCCGAGAATAATCATCGACACAGCAACCATCTGCTGAATCCATGCGGCACTCATACCAACCGAAGCTCCAAGCAAACGCATTTGGCTGGAGCAAGCAGATAAAAAAGTGGTGCTTTGCTCCCAACTGCTTTGCATGCGCTGCGTTGCATTAAAGCTTTTGAGCGTTTCATTAGCCGACAAGCTTTCAATTAAGCCTGAGTTGCGTTGCGCACTGGCCTGCCCAATCGACTCGGACATCACCTGCATTTTTGACTGCACAGATAAGGCATAAGCAATAATCAGCACTGCGCCCACCACGACTGGCACCACCATCAGCCACGAAATCATGCCGATAATCACCACAAACAAGAGGAAAAACGGCAAATCAATTAAAGCTGTAATGGTCATTGAGCCAATAAAGCTGCGCACGCTTTCAAAGGACTGCACATTCGAAGCAAAAGAGCCGATGGAGGCTGGAGCATGCTGCATGCGCCCACCTAAAATGCGCTCCATCACAAAGGCAGACAGCTTTAAATCCGCGCGATTGGCTGCCAACTCCACAAACCAACTGCGCAATAATTTAAGCAACAAGTCAGCACAAATAATAATGCTCACACCCAGCGCCAGCACCCATAAGGTATCGATGGCTTTATTGGGTACGACCCGGTCATACACGTTCATCACAAACAACGGCATGGACAAGGCAAATAAGTTAATAAAAACCGCCGCGATCAAGACATCACGGTACACACGGCGATTTTCTAAAATCACACTCCAAAACCAATGCCCCTGACGCTGGGTTGCTGCACTGGGCTGTGCACTGGGTTCGGGTTTAAATTCGGCACGACTATAAAGAGTAAAACCACTGTAGGCTTGAGCCAACTCTTCAATGCTCAACTCAGTAGCCTGCATCGACAACTCAGGAAAAATCACCACAGCACGCTGCGTATGCCAATCTAGCGTTTGTAATACACAGGCCTTGTTATCTTTTAACAATAAAACGCAAGGCAACAAAACCTTGGCAATTTTATTTAAGGGCTGCTGCACCAGATTGCTATTAAAACCGATGCGCGCAGCAGCGCGAGAAAATAAGGACGGCGTAATAGCGCCGTTGACTAAAGGCAAGCCCTCAGTCAGCGCAGCATAGGTTGTGGTGACACCATGGCTTTGGGCAAGCCATAAGAGACACGCACTTAAGGGATCTTTAGTGATGTCGTTCATTGGTTATCCAGTTAAAAGCATGCACGGAACACGCCCGTGCATGTAGATCAAGCTCTGCAATCAGTCATGCACAATAGTGACTGTCACACGGCGATTTTCCGCGCGACCTTCAGCAGTATTGTTACTGGCAATCGGCTGAGTTGAAGCCACACCTTGTGCAGACACAACGGTGTTACTGATACCGCTACTGATTAAGTAATCACGCACTGCCGCAGCACGACTGAGTGATAACTGACGATTGGTATCTTCAGAGCCGGTGTTGTCGGTATGACCCACTACTTGCACTTGACGTAACTGACCCTTGCTTTGAACCGACTCAACAAAACGCTGCAAGCTGGCCATCGCACGCGGCTTAATTTGCGCAGAACCACTATCAAATAAAGTGTCACCGCTTAAATCCATAACCTGAACTTGGCTATCACTGGTCAAGTAACGCTGGATATCCCAGTGGCTGGTACCGTAGTTAGAGCAATACTCTCGCGCATCATCCACACGCGATTCAGCATTGATATCACTTAAGGATGGAATTTTATCGGCAGACACTGACAAGGTATTGAGCAACTGCCCCATGCTTTGCAAGGTGCGCGCATTAGCCGTAATCAAATCATAGTGACCGTGTGCATAAGCCCGTTCTGCTTGGAAGGCTTCGTTCTCAGAATCCAACACGTCTAACAATGAACGACGACCAATATCAAACTGTTCACGGTACGCATTCACCACTTGGGTTGAGCCATCACGGTGACTTTTTAATGCATTCTGCTTGATCGTCAAGTTAGCGATATCACTGTGGGCAATCGAAGCTGTTTGGCGTAAATCGACACAGGCTTTATCACGTAAATCTTGCGCTTGGTTAATACGTTGGAAAGCGGCACGCTCAGCGGCACGGTCACTACCACCGCGATACAGATTGTACTTAGCTCGCACTTCTACAATGCTTTCATCGCCGTAATGCACACCTGGATTGGTGCGATCAAAGCCATTGTTATTTTTGTAAGTACCGTGACTGGCACCAAATTCAAAGGTTGGGTAACGATTGGCTTTAGCTTCTTTCAGCGCGGACTCGCTCACATCAATATTTTCAAATGCAGCATGCAAATTAGGGTTATTGGCATACCCTTCATTAAGCACAGCTTGGATATCAGTTGGCGCAGTAAACTGCCCGCTGGCCACTTCAGCCATTTTTTCTTCAGGTAAGCGACCCACTAAACGCTGAAAGCGCGCACTGACTGTTTGCAAGTTGGCAATTTCAGTCAACAGGTTCGACTCAGCCAAGGCCAAGCGACCATTAATCTGCAGCAAGTCAGCATTATTGCTCACACCACGCTGCGCGCGCTGCCCAATTTGGGACTGCACACGGCGGTGATTATCCAAGTTCACTTGGGCTAAACGCACCATTTCACGGTAACGCAACACATCTAAATAAGCGCCCGTCACTTCTAAGGACTTATTTTCAGCCTCATCCAGTAATTCGTAATAACGCATACGACTGGTGTGTTCAGCTTTCGCCACTTTGTTACGGACACGAAAGCCGTCAAATAAGATTTGCGTCAGTGACACTTCAGCATAGTTACGCGAATACCAGTCACGACTGTCGTGCTGACGCTTGGCTGTACCTACTGAACTGCTGGCATCGACCGTTGGTAAATACCCACCAAATGCTTCACGACGATCATAGGTCGCAGCATCAAACGCATGCAGTTTGGCTTGGATTTCCGGCTGGTAATCCATAGCCTCTTTCACAGCCTTGGCTAAAGTATCTTGCTGCGCATGCGCACTGATCGCGACAGCACTCAGACTGATCGCAAGCATTATATTTTTAAGAGGTGAAGTCGATTGCATACATTTCCCTATTTCTCATAGCGTCGCTTAAACAAAGACGTTGCTGAGAAATATCCACGGCAACGTCTTTAGTTACGAAGTATCTGATTCATATTGAAAAATCACTGCTGTTATAAGTAGCAGCGCTGACAAAAACCTTGGTTGCAACACACAGCAACCATGTCTATGTGAGTAGTTATACTTGTATAGTAACTGTAGCTATCAAGTAATTTAAGGCGCAAATCGAAACGCAGCGTTGCGATGAAAGCAACACCATCCGTGCAAACAAAAACCAAAGATTACTTTTTTAGGAGGGATGCTAGAGGAAAGCTAAAACAGATTAAAAAAAGCGCTGCAAGCCAGTGAACACGGGCTTATAAAGGATTAAAAAGCATCCAAGAAAGGACTGATAAAAATACTCACCTTTGCTACAGCGGCAGTATAATTTGAAAAAATTTTATATGACTGCCACTGCATTATATAAAACCATCCGCAAATCAGTTCGCCAGCATGCTTATGACTGATTTAAAGTCTTGCGATAGGCACTGGGCGTCATTGCAAAACGCTCTCGGTAAGCAGTCGCAAAGTTAGCTGCACTGGTAAAACCCACTTCAGCAGAAATGTCTTCAATGCTCATATAACTGCGCAGCAATAAATCTTGAGCCTTACGCAAACGCTCTTCACGCACCCATGCAAAGACTGTCATGCCTAAATTATCACGAAAAATAGCCGAGAGCTTTTTATCATGCGTGCCGAGCTTTTCAGCAATTTCTTTGAGCTTAGGCAGCTGCGTAAGCTGACTTTTAAGCAAGCGCAAAGCGGCTTGCAAAATAATCTGATCAGGATGATCAAGCACTTGAGCGTGATCCACAGGCAGGCTGCCTGCCACCCTTGCCTGTGCTAATTGCACATGCACTAAAATACGTGCAATCACCTCATCGACAGCAAAAGGCTTTAAAATATAATCAACACCGCCCAACGTCAGTCCGTTAACACGATCAGTCACATCGCCGGCAGATGTTAAAAAAATCACCGGCACATCATGACAACACTTCATCTCGCGCAACAAACGACACGCTGAGAAACCATCCATATGCGGCATATGCACATCAAGCAAAATCAAATCAGGTAAAAAAACCTGCGCTAACTGTATGCCTTTACGCGGCTCATTCGCCAGACTGACACGCGCACCTTGCGCATTTAAAGCCTGCACTAACATGTCAAGATCATGCGGATGATCATCGATAATTAAAATATTCACATTGTATAAACGCCGCACGCTGCCATCATTCACAATATATTTCCTGTCTAAACATAAAATATCCATTCAAGCAAAGCATCTATCCGCTCAAACAAAGATACCATGCGCCAATAGCCTCTAAAATACTGCTACTTACTTAAAAGTATATATTCAAAAAGACTATCACAATCACATTATTGATTGCGCAGGGCGATATCAATGAAAAATAACGATTCCAAGCAGCAACCTGAGCTCAGCGAATATAGCATCGCAGATAATCTCGTTGATCTGTATTGGTTTTTACAAGTTGTAGATGCTGGAAGTTTTTCGACTCTAATCAATCAAAAAGGCTTGTCTAAATCAAGTTTAAGTCGTCGCATCAGTCAGCTTGAATCGCGCCTGGGTGTACAACTGCTCTATCGCAACCCGCGCTTTTTAACACTGACTCATATCGGTGCTGAGGTGTATCGCTACGCCCAAGATATGGTCAATGCCGCGCAGCAGGCGCAGCGTAGTGTGGAGCGCGCACGAAGCATCCCTAGCGGAACCATACATATTGTTCTGCCTGCCATTCTCAACCATTGGCTGATGCCTGTTTTAAGAAGCTTCAAAAATATTCATACCGATATTCAGCTGAGCATACATGCCGCAGACAACACTGCAGAGACCGCAATGCAAGCAATAGATCTTGCCCTTAGCCTATCCACACCCCCCAATAATAGCAGCGACATTGTCGCTCGCCCTATCGCTCAGCTGAGCTTCGTTAATGTGATCAGTAGCAGTATCAAAAACACTGAGCACGCGCCCCAGATTGAAGTTTGTGACAGCCACAACGCAACACCAACAACTCACAGCATGCAGGTCGATAGCCATTTGAGTGCGTTACAAGCAGCCCAAGCCGGCTTTGGCTTTGCTCATCTGCCACTGTGTGCTTGCAGCAGCGGTTTGAGTTCAGGCGATTTAAAATACATTAACCACGTCAGTGAGCAACGGACTTTATTTGCATTTACTCAGCCTCGGCGCAGTATCACTCTAGCCACACGCACCTTGCTGGATTATCTTGTGCTATCTATCGCTGACAACACTGTCACTGGCATTGCACCTGTCACTTCCACCAGCAGGAATTACCAACAATAATGCGCAATACACACATGAGCGGCCTTTTACCCTTAAAAGCATTTTTGTTCGGCTTGTACTGTGTATTCAGCAGTAGTACAGCAGCCGATGAGCACACTTTTGATTTTTGGCACTGGTGGATTTCAGACAGCGAAGTTAAAAATATCAATTTAATCAAGCAGCATGCAAAGCAACAAGGCATCACTGTGCAAGAAAAAAGCATGCGCAGCTATAATAATTCAGACTACTCAGGGGTTTTAACAAAACATATACAAAAGCAACATGCTCCAGCCGCAGCCATGTTAATCAGTAGCGAGGTGCATCCGTACAACAGTACATTTTCTTTGCTAAATTTAGATGACATAGCACAAGAGCAAGGCTGGGAAGACGTTATACCTGACGCAATCCAAGAGACTGCAAAGTTTCAAGGCCACTGGATTTCTGCTCCGATCAATAGTCACTCGACCAATTGGCTATGGATCAACAAAGCTCTCTTTACCCGTTTAAATCTACCTATACCAGAGACTTTAAATGATTTACTGGTTGTGCTTGAGCGCGCGCAAACAATGGGCATACCTGGGTTAGTCTCGATGACAGTAGGATGGGAGTACACTGTTTTATTTGAACTGGTAGCCATCAGCAATGGTGGACTCGAGTTTTACCGTAGCCTGTTTATCGATCGACAGCAACTTCCAGGTGATAAGCAATTATTAATCAATGCTTTAATGCGCATTCAACAGCTCACACACTATTTTTCTGCAGATACAGCCAACAATTCATGGGATGAAAACACCGCAGCCATGCTACAAGGCGAAGTATTGATGCAAATCCAAGGCAGCTGGGTCGGCAGCGAGCTAGAAAACTTAGGCGCAACGGCTGATGTCGATTACCTCTGCATCCGTTTCCCAGATACCCAAGGTGCTTATTTATTTCATACCGATCATGTGGTGTTTTTTGCTGCGCCCACCAACGATACTGCACAGCAAAAAAACTTTGCCCGCATGCTGCTTGATAAAGAATTCCAGCGAAACCTGAGTATCTCCAGCGGTGCTTCACCCGCACGAGTTGATACATCCACTGAGGGTTTCAATAGCTGTGGCAAGAAAAGCATCCATGATTTACGCATGGCTAATATGCGCCGCGCTGTAATGATATCCATGAACAATAACGATATGCACGCCATTATGACTGACTTTATTCAGCATACGATCAGTGCCGAAAGTGCTGCCCAGCTGATTCTCGAAGCTTATAGCCCACAACACGCCAGCGCAGCTGCTCAGGGCGAGCAATAATCTATGTTTAATCAACTTAAATTGACACATAAAATTCTTTTATTGGTGGCCGCGCTCAGCACCCTCGCCTTATTAGCAACATTATATTCACTGAGCAATCTCTATAGCGTCGATAAAAACTACCGCACTTTGCTTGAGTATAAAACTCAAAATACCTTACGCATTGATGATGCCCAAATTGATTTAAGTGATGCCAGCCGTATTATTTTCTCTGTACTCACCGAACAAGAAGAACAACAGATGCGCGCCAGCCAAGCAAGCCTGCGCGTACAACAAGATATGTTTATCAGGAAGCTCAAAGCCATCAGCGATCTGTCCATCGAACAGCAAGTAGACCTAGCTCACATCACCGCACAACAAGCCATTGTATTTAACCTGATTGATCAGGTTATTGAGCAAGCTGTACGCTGGCGAGGTGATCGGGCCTTAGTGATTATTCATCAACAACTTGAGCCGGCTTTTAATGAACTGCGCCAAAGTATGGACGAACTACGCGATGCAATTTTAAGTGACTACTACGCCGCTGCCAAACAACTGACTGACACCACACAAAACACAATTACCAACACCATTGTTGCCGTAGGTTTAACGCTCACTCTAGCCATGATTTTAGCAGCAGTTTTATCCTACACCGGTATCTCGCGCCCCATTACTCGCCTAACTGCTGTAATGGGGCGCCTCACTGATCACCAATACGATGACCCAATCGACTACCAAGAACGTCACGATGAAGTTGGGCAGATGGCTCAAGCTTTAAGTATTTTTCGCAACACCATGCAGCACGCTGACCGCTTAAAGCTGGAAGCCATCGCTAATCAGCAAAACCAACGCATATCTGAACAACTGGTATCACTGACCGATGCCATGCCCGGTGCCGTGTTTCAATTGCGTATCAATGCTGATCAAAGCAGTCAGTTTTTATTTCTCAGCAGTAAAGCAGAAAGTTTTTTAGGCCAGCCCATTGAGCAATTACTGCAACGCACCTACCAAGCCAACGAAGCGGTATTCCCTGCGGAAAAAGACTTTCAATGGATTATCAGAAAAGACTTTATCCAAAGCCGTAAAACACGTGAGCCTATCGACACCGATATTCGTATCGAGCGCAATGGCGAAACGCTCTGGTATAAAATCTTAGCCTCGTGCCGTTCTTTACCCGCCGATGCTGATCTTTTTAATGGCGTGCTATTGGATGTCACCACAGATAAACAGCAAGCCCAAGCCCTAGAGGAAGCCAAAAATAGTGCTGAACAAGCCGCTCGTGCCAAAGCTGCTTTCTTGACCAGCATGAGTCATGAAATCCGCACCCCGTTAAATGCGATGCTGGGTTTGACACAATTGTCTCTCAAGCAAGAGCTCAACCCTGAGCAGCGCCAGCGGATGAGTAACATCAGCAAAGCAGGGCAACATTTACTCAATATTATTAATGACATTTTAGACTTCTCGAAAATTGAAGCCAATCAACTGCTCCTCGAACATATCACCTTTACACCAGCACAACTGATTGCCGACACAGTGGAAATGCTCAGCGATGCTGCGCACAATAAAAATATTTCTATTGAGGTGGAACTGTGCCCTACACTGCCGGCACAATTGAGCGGTGACCCAACCCGTATCGGTCAAGTGCTGCTCAATTATCTGCATAATGCGATTAAGTTCAGCGACTCTGGCACTATCTCGATCCGCGCCCACCTGATCACTGCACCCTCTGTCAGCCCACAACTGTACTGCGAGGTTGAGGACCACGGAATTGGTATCGCCGCGCAGAATTTAGAAGGTATTTTTAATGCGTTCCAACAGGCTGATATCTCCATCACCCGACGCTTTGGCGGCACCGGCTTAGGCTTATCTATCTCACGTAAACTCACGCAACTGATGGGCGGGCAAACTGGAGTACGCAGCACTGAAGGACACGGCAGTACTTTTTGGTTTACCGCTGCCGTCAGTCTTGACACACAAGCAGCGGCGCTAGAGCACACAAGCAGCTCACAATCGAGCACACCACCCCGTTTATTTAACCAGCAGCGTATTTTGTTAGTGGATGACAATGAACTAAACCGCTTAGTGGGCGAGGAAATGTTAACCCAAGCGGGCTTGCGCGTTGAACTGGCCTGTAACGGCAAAGAGGCTGTCGATCTTGTGGCGCGTGCCGATGTGGGTTATTACAGCGCTGTATTGATGGACATTATGATGCCGGTACTTGACGGCATCAGCGCCACCAGGCGTATCAAGCAATTAGCGCAAGGCCAAAACCTACCCATTATTGCTGTCAGTGCCACCAATGCAATCAATTACCAAGAAAAACTCAAACACAGTAACTTTGCTGCCTACCTCAGCAAGCCCATTTTGGAGCAAGAGTTATGGCACGTGCTAGAGCAAGCGTTGAGTGCCATGCCAACTTCCATGGCAAATAATGCAAAAGCACCGACAGATTTAGCTGATCAGCAGCGCCCTGCACAGCAATTGGCCCAGTTACATGCCAGCATGGGCCATGTGCGCTTTGTCAGCTTGCTGCATAAATTGATTGCTGATTATCAAACACGCTACGCAAGTATTGTGATGCTCGAACACAATAGCGCAGAGGCTCGTCAGCACTTACATGATCTGATTAGCACTGCAGGTCAAGCGGGGTTTTATCAGCTATCTAAACTAGCAGCCCAACTAAATGATGCTTTAGATACGCAAGATCAAGCCTTGATTGCACAACTGCAACAGCAGATAACTAGCGATCTGCAAGACACTATGGAGTATCTACAGCGCTATATTGAGCAGGTTTCTCAGGTCTGAGCTAACCCTGCATCGCCCCGATTAACGCAATAGCTTTTGCAAGTGCTGCAAGAGTTCGCTGGTCTCTGCAGGTTTAAGCAAACACGCATCAAATGCTAGGGATTCAGGATAATCAGCAGGACGCACTGGCGGGCGGGCTGAATACAGCAGCACAGGCATCTCCGGCCAACTCTGACGTATCTTGCTCAGCAAGTCCCAGCCATCCATCACCGGCATCACTTGATCAGTGATCACAATGTCCATTGGGTGATCACGTAAAATCAATAAGGCTTCGGCCGCACTGCTACAGGTCACAGGGTTGTAGTTATAACCCGCCAGTAATTCGTAGAGCATTTCTTGGGTAATGCCAACATCATCTACAATCAATACCGAGTGCTGCAAGCCTTCAGAGCCGGCCGTGTAACTTTCAATAAAGACCTGCTCTAAATCCTGCTCAGAAGCCACCTCAAGCGCTAAGCTAAACCGACAGCACACACCACCTCCTTCTGAGGTTTCAATCAGTAATTGACTGCCCATCGACTCGAGTAACTGCCGCACAATATATAGCCCCAAACCCACCCCCTCATAACGCACACTGTTTTCACCGCGTTGAAAAGGCTGCTGCAAATGCTCTTGCGTATCCTGTGGCATGCCAATACCGTTATCACTGATAACAAACTCAACCTGCGCGATCCCAGCGGTCTTATCCAGACCGAGTAATGCCACCCTCAACTCAATGTCTCCAGCCTGAGTAAACTTGGCAGCATTGGCCAACAAGTTAATCATCACTTGGCGTAGTCGACGAAAATCCGCATTCACCAACAAAGGTAAATCTTCAGCCAGATAACTTTGAAAACGATTATTATGGCGCTCAGCTAGAAAAACACCCGCATCTTCAACTTCACGTAAAAAACCAAAGAGATAGCCCGGAGCAATCAACAACTCCAATTGTTTGAGTTCACCACGGGAAAACTCCAGCAGCTCATCAATCAACTCCAGCTGCTGCTCAACCGCACGCTGAATATTCTGCCCATAATGCTGTGCCTCAGGCATGGTGTCTTGCAGCACATTCGTTTCATGAATCACCCGCTGCAAAGGGCTGCGCAAATCATGACTGATACGCGCTAACAGCATATTTTGATTGCCTAAAGCATCACGCAGTTGCTGAGTGCGCAGCTCTACACGCTGCTCTAAGGTTTCTTGCTCTGCTTGTTTTAATTGCTCAATATCAGCCAGTGCGACCTTCTCGCGAATGCGCCCTAGGGCAATGTGATTGACCATGGTGTAGGCCAACATAAATGCACTTGGCAATGCCGACAGCAATAAACCTAAGCTACTTAAAGGCCGAACCACATTGAACCCTAAGGTAAACAAACTGATAAACAGACTCTGGCTTAACAGCAACAGCAACACCGCATAATGAAAAGCTGAGTAGGCTAGTTTGTAGCGTATACCGCTGTACAACGCTGCTAATAACACTGTCGTATTCAGTAGCCTAACGCCGTGACTGAGTAAGCTGCCGTTATCGTGCCACTGCTCAGCTGGGAAGCTAAAGCGCACCACTAACAACAGCACCAGCGCCGCTTGCGCAAAAGTGATCAAATGATAAATGTAGCGCTGCTGATCTTTAACCTGTAATAAAACGCGCACATAAGCCAAGATCAAAATGCGCATAATGATTTCGCTCGCCATCACGGCATACAAATTAAACTGCACTGATTGCGGCCACACAAATACAAAACCATAACCGGCTTGCAAGAGCAGGTAAACCGTATAGGCCAGCACAGCAACAGCCAGTATCATCAGTATGGGTAACCGATAAAAACAGCCGACAAACACGCTTAAAATAATCAGCAAACCCAGCACGCCAAAGGCTACACCATCGGACAAGCTGTGCGTCATGCGAGCTTTGATAAACTCTTGGTAGGAATACAAGTGCGGCATAATGGTAAAGGCCTGTGTGCTACTCAGGCGTAAGACAATGTGCGTCTGAGTAGCAGGCGCTAATATCACTTGCAGGCTTGGGCTGCGCTGGGCTATCGCCCATTGGGTAAAAGGATACGCCACTCCAACATCTTCACGTTGCCAATCACTGTGTTCAGACTGGCTGTACATTTGTATAGCCGTGACCTGCTGTGTACCCAGATCAAGCCAAAAACGACATTCGTCAGCCCCTTGATAATCAAGCGTCAAACGGTACCAAACTGGGCTACGAGTAAAACCAGGCGCTAAAGCAGCTTGATCAGCCGGTTGCCACAGGTCATCAGCCAACTGCTCGATCTGAGTAAAATCATCGCCCTGATCAGTATTTGCATACACCTCTAGATAATCCTTGAGCACCAGGTTCTCAACATTGCATTGCTCTATGGTCAAGGCCGCGTGCGCTGAACTGCTCAACACCAGCATCAACCCGCAAACACACAACAGCGCAACAGCTGTTAAGAACCGACCCATGGTGCTATTAATCACAATCTTTACCTTGAAAATTTATCGTCTGCGAGCAAGCTCAACGCCACACTTTATGGTGCATTAGGCTAAACACCTACAATTTAAATGTTTTTGTTGGTTTTTTGCGCAATTATGTAAAAAAAAGCCTGTTCTAGCGGTTCGACTAGTTTACTTAATCCAGCGAATGCGTAACATATAGCGCAGTCAATAAACCATCAGGTTTGTTGCTTCCATCGAAACCCATATAAGGGGAACAATATGAATAATGTTCTAAAATTCTCTGCATTAGCATTGGCTGCTGTTTTAGCAACTGGTTGCAGCAGCGCGACAAAAGAAACAGAAGCACGTTTAACAGCCGTTGAAGATTCAGTAATGCGTGCGCAAGCACGTGCTGATGAAGCATACAGCAAAGCTGGCGATGCAATGAGCGCAGCTCAAAATGCACAGCAGACTGCTGACGAAGCTAACGAACGCGCTCTGCGTATGTTAGAAAAAGCTAGCCGCAAGTAATTTTACTTGTGCTAGTTAAAAAGCCAACCTCAACAGGTTGGCTTTTTTATGTTTAGGCGTCTCGTTTACTGTGCATACGCTGCAGTAATTCTGCTTCTGACTGACTCAAACCACAGGACTGCTTAATATCTTCAATCGTTGCACCCAACCCCACTAAACGTGCAGCTTGAGTAAAGGATAAACTACTGGGGTCTTTTTGCTCCATGCGCAGGATTTGCTCCGGCAAAGGCGCTACGCTTTTACGCAACTCGTGCAACTCTTCACCCATACGCATACTGCTGGATAAGTAGGACTCTAAACGTCGATTGAGATTTTTCTGTGCGTCTTTGTGTTGCTCAAGTAACTGAGTATGCATCGCTTCTAAGTGCTGCTTTTTTTTCCACAGCATATAGACGGCAACACTGTTACCGACACATATAGCGGATAAAATACTCAGCACAATAAGCCACATTACAAAGTTTCCAGCTCAGACCACTCGTCATCGCTCATCATTTTTTCCAATTCAACTAGAATCAATAATTCGCCATTTTTATTGCACACACCCTGAATAAATTTCGCAGCATCTTTATTGCCCACGTTCGGCGCGGTTTCAATTTCAGACTGGCGCAAATACACCACTTCCGCCACGCTATCCACCAAGACACCAATCACTTGCTTATCAATTTCCATGATAACCACGCGTGTATTGTCGCCCACTTCGGCAGGCGGCAAACCAAAACATTGGCGTGTATCAATCACCGTGACTACATTACCGCGCAGATTAATAATACCTAATACATAGCTTGGCGCACCGGGCACAGGGGCAATTTCCGTATAACGCAACACCTCCTGAACCTGCATCACATTGATACCATAGGTTTCGTTATCTAAACGAAAGGTCACCCACTGTAAAATAGGATCATCGGCACTATGAACTGATGAGTTCTGCATTGTT